>DATIHF010000023.1:0-25277 GCA_035480955.1 Saccharimonadales bacterium (SeqCode)
ACATTGATAACGTAAATCGTTGGTTTGATGGTGATTAGTGGCAACCCAGTGGCAAACTCTTCCTCGACAAAAATATCTTTAGCCAAAATCCCCTTTTCTAGTCCTTCTTTGAGCTGTCGGTAAGCAGCCAACTTTTTCTCAGCATTCTTTTCTTTGGCTTTGACATCTTTTTCTGCATTAAAAATTAATTTCTCAATTGTTTCCAGATCCGCCAAGATAAGCTCGGTGTTGATCGTCTCAACATCACTTTTAGCATCAGTTGAAGATTCGGAGCGCAGTACATTGTCATCTTCAAAATCGCGGACCACGTGAGCGATTGCGTCCACTTCTCTGATGTGAGAGAGAAATTTATTACCCAGTCCCTCACCAGCGGCTGCACCTTTAACCAAACCAGCGATATCAACAAATTCGACTGCCGCTGGAATGATCTTTTCGGTTTTAACCACCTCGGCAAGTTTGGCTAAGCGTTCGTCAGGAACTTCGACCACGCCAATATTGGGGTCGATAGTTGTGAACGGGTAATTGGCCGCCTCCGCGACTTGTTTTTTGAGCAGGGCATTAAATAATGTAGATTTGCCAACATTCGGCAAACCGACTATTCCGACTTTCAGCATGTGAGTGATTTTACCTGTTTAATAGCTACTAAACAAGGTAAAATAAATCGAAATGAAAGAGGGAAAATGGACAGCTGGGCACTCCGCGATTGCAGTGATTTAGCTGAAAGAATGGTGCAAACTATTACTGCTGTAAAAGAAAAACAAATAAATTGGCTTTAGGTCTTTTAACTTATTGACAAGGATAACAGATAGATTTAAATTAAATTCTTATGGATGACAAAGATTTAGAAGCAATTGGTAATCTCCTCGACAAAAAACTTGATGAAGGTCTGAGACCAATCAAGAATCAACTTGACACCAACACCTCAGCTACGGTGAGGATCGAGCAAAAAATAGATTCTGCACTAGAACTTCGCCAAGATGTTTCAGAAATTCGAAGTCAGGTCAAAAACCACGAAGCAAGAATTGCAAACGTAGAAAAAATCTAACCCTCTCAATTTTTCAAAATAAACTAATCAAAGCAAAGATTGGCCTTCAAGATATAAAAAGGTGCATCCCACCCCTTCTTTCTTTTATTAAGATTATACTGCTCCGCCGCAAAAAAGTGTATACTTTGGGTAATTCAACGGAAGAAGTAGCCGAAAGGCTGGAGGTGAATCGTGTCCAAAGACTCACGAATTAAGGACTCTGTAAAGAGATACGCCACTCGGCTTCTTGGTTTGGGGCTGATTGACAAGTTGGTGCTGGTTGTGGATTTGGAGCAGAACAAGGCTACTCTGTACCACGTCTTCATTGACGAAACCAAACCAGCCGAAATCAAGGACTCTCGCTATGCGGAGATGACCAGACTTGGAAGTGAGTTCGAGGATGAGGTTAAGGACATCCTGAAGGTCAGAGTGACCTACCTCAACCCTTCCGCACTTTCAAAAGCTCGTGAGCACTTCTCCGACTCCCAGACTTTCGAGGTTGTCGAAGTAGAGCTTGCCCAACTTGCGGTGCAAGGCTAGGAGGAGACCAATGGCTCGTGAATCTAAGCAGAGGCCGTCTGATCCTCGACCTAGACCAGTGAGTGAGTACCTAGAGGTATTAGAAGCGGGTCGGCAAAGACGACAACAAGCCTTTCTCCAGATTGAGGAGTGGGCAGGAGAGGAGTACGAAGAGTTTCAACGAAACCTCAGACTCCTCAGCCAAGAACACGGTCAGGAATTTCGTTGTCCTGGGATTGTAAGAAGGAGATGGGAGTTATGACGGGAATGGGCACCAAACGAAAGCCAAACATAATTCGGCTGCGGGTGAAATCAAAGGAGTACCCTAAGGGCGACAAATGCGGACTCTGTGGCGGAGAAGTTGAGAAGACCACAATCGAGTTCCCAATCGTTAGGGATTATGATGAGGGTTGGATCAGGATCGATCTTGTGGACTTTCCTGTCCTGATCTGTCACGGACAGTGCGACGGACAACAGTGGTTCCTACGCAAGCTTAGCAAATCTCTGGAAACCACAGTTGACCGCTTATTCCAGGCAGTCCTCGAGGGGAAAGAGCTGTCTAAGGTGTACATCAACCCGAAACTGGCGGAGCTCGTAACATAACGACCACCAAATTCAGACGCAGATAACTAAAGGACGACCAACTGGCCGTCCTTTCCCTTGTAAAGTTGCTTGACCGATAGTAAATTGCTTTCTTTCCTCGGGTGTGTTACACTCTAGTTGTTGAAATAGATTTGAGCTTTCGCAAGATTATTCCCTTCTTTAAAACAAGACTGGTTATCTTTGATAGTTAGCTCCTAAGATGACTTGTTCTGTTTACAATTTCTGATCTGTCTTAGTTTTCTTTTTCACAAAAAATATGTACCAAAATTCTAGAAATTCTGGTTTTAAACGAACCAGCATTCGCGGTAACCGCAACCGCTTCGGTCGCCCTGCAAATGGAGGCGGCTTTAACCGTGGTTTTAATGGTAACAATCGAGGCTTTCAAAACCGTCCCCGAGTCTTGGGACCAAAAAGTAAATTGACCAACGCTGACCACAATATTTTTATTAAAAAAGCTTCCGAGGCAGTAGTCTCTGAAAGCTATCAGCCCCACAACAGCTTTATTGATTTTGCAATCAACGACACATTAAAGAGAAACATCGTCAAACGCGGCTACACTCAGCCAACTCCGATCCAAGATAAAGCAATCCAGCCGATCCTTGACGGACGAGATTTGATTGGTCTCGCCAACACCGGAACTGGTAAAACCGCCGCTTTTCTGATTCCTTTGATCGATAAGATGGTCAAAAACCGCAACGAAAGAGTGCTGATCATTACTCCGACCCGGGAACTAGCTGGGCAGATCAATACTGAGCTGAAAGAGTTTTCTTTTGGGCTAAACATTTTTTCTTCGATCGTCATCGGTGGAGCCAATCTTCATCGCCAAATGTCAGATCTGCGACGTCGACCCAATGTTGTCATTGGTACGCCCGGTAGAATTAAGGACTTAATTGAGCGTAGAGCCCTCAATCTCGCTGATTTTAAAAACTTTGTCCTTGATGAAGTGGATCTCATGGTTGATATTGGTTTTATCCGTGACGTACAGTACTTTATCTCCCTGCTTCCTGTGGAACGCCAATCACTCTTTTTCTCAGCGACTATCCCCCCTAAAGTCCAAGATATTTTACAGGCCTTTGTCAGAGACGCAGTGACTGTGTCTGTCCAAACCCAACCAACTAGCGAAAACGTTGATCAGGACGTTGTTCGCGTACTCGATCGCAACAAAAAGGTCGATCAGCTCCACGATCTACTGATCAAAGACGAGTTTAACAAAGTGATGATCTTTGGCCGCACCAAACACGGGATCGAAAAGCTCAATAAACAGCTCACCTCCCGAGGTTTCTCAGTCGGGGCGATTCACGGTAACCGAACTCAAGGCCAGCGCCAAAGAATTCTCAGAAGCTTCAAAGAAGACCAGATCAATATCCTCTTGGCGACTGATGTCGCCTCTCGAGGACTGGATATCGATAATGTCTCTCACGTGATCAATTACGACTTGCCGGAAACTTACGAAGACTACATTCACCGCATTGGCCGTACTGGTCGAGCCGACAAAAAAGGCAAAGCGCTCACCTTTGTGGAATAACAAACGGACTTTGTGGAATAAAGAGATTTAAGTTCTACCTGAGGGGTTAATCACGGCAACTATTACTAACAGTAAAAATATTAGTAGTTGGGCTACAACTATAATTGCTGCAGCAATTGACCACCCACGTTGAGTTTTGTTGAAAGATTCCACACTATCCCAATGTTTTGCCTGCCAAGCCCATTTTCGACCATAGATCCCCAATACAAAAGGCATAGCGATATTTACAAAAGGTACAAAACACAACAAACTTATCCAAACTCCGTTGAAAATACCCCAAATCAAACTAAAGTAAAACGGCCCCCATCCCCAACCTTCCACTCCAGGAGGTATTACACTTTTAGTACCCATTCCGGAAGTATTTTGCTCAGCATAAGACTGGGTTGGTTGTTGAACAGTAACCGGAGGAGTCAATCGATTAGGATTTTGTTGCTGAATGGGTGGTGCAACTTGTTGATTTTGCTGATCTGGCATTAATTAAATTATCGCCATAAAATAATTTATAGTCAATACCAACCCGCCTTTATTAATTTACCTTACTATACCGCAACCTTTACTTAATGGGTTTCCTGTAGTAAATTTTTTAATCTTGACACAACCTGCTTAAAGAACTAAATTTATCTTTATGCTGACAAAATCTGACTTAAGAGCGATTGGGGAAATAGTCAAACCAATTAAGAACGAGGTTTCCGAAATTAAAGAGACCCTAGACAGACATTCTGAGGTACTGGACAGACATTCTGAGATATTAGAGACCCACACCGGCAGTTTGATCGAGATAGAACAAAAGATCGACTCAGCACTTGAGCTTCGCCAGGATGTTTCCGAAGTCAGAATTCAAGCAAAAGATCATGAACAGAGAATCTCCGAACTCGAAACTCACTAGTACTTCCCCCATTTCTTGAATTTTATTGGAATTAGTGTTCGAGGATAAATACTGGAATTGCCGCAGCAATGAGAAAAGCAATCTGGATAAGCAAAACCAAGATTGCTTGTTTTGGTTTTTTAGGCAAGTAAATGATCGCGAAGATTGCAATTGCGATCACTTGAGCAATCATAAGTAGTTGCCAAAGGTGCGCCGCTCCCCCTTCATCTCCAGTCGGTTCTGGTCCAAAAAAGTAAACCCAGAGCCAAGGTAAAGTCAGTGCTCCGATTGATATTGCAATCGGAATCCACCCAGCTGGTTTTTTAATTAAAGTAAAGTCCACGAAACTATTATACCTCCCTCTTCCATTTGTCAGTAAAATTCGCATGATATAATTCCTCAAATGGCCGAGCTCAAAACCAAAGTAACTGGTGAAAGCGTCACAGATTTTCTCAACAAAGTCTCTGATGAGACCAAACGTAAAGATAGTTTTACGCTTCTGAAAATTTTTGAAGAAGTAACTCACGAAAAAGCTAAAATGTGGGGGTCCGCAATAGTTGGATTCGGACAATACCACTACAAATCCGAAAGAAGTTCTCAAGAAGGTGACTGGCCCCTCGTAGGTTTTTCCCCTCGCAAAGCCGCACTGACACTTTATCTGATGCTGGGGTTAATAACTCCAGATTCTGTTCTGATAGCCAAACTTGGCAAACACAAAACTAGCAAAGGCTGTCTTTATATAAATAAATTGTCTGATATCGATGAAAGTGTTTTGCGAAAATTGATCAAACAATGCGTCTTGGAAAAAAAAAAAGAAATACCCCTCTTAACCAGTACTCTCAGCTAGCATCACCCCAAAAGTAGCAATTAATAGAATTGTGAGAAAAGAAATCCAAGCCCAAGTAATATTGGGCGAAGGAGGAGTTCCGGCTTTCGCTTTTGCAGCAGCTTGCCTAGCAATATATATTGATGCACCTGCCATTCCCAAGAAAAGTACGAGCTTTGCGGTCAACAATGGATTACCTCTGAATTTGTCATATTCACTCCAGGCAAGATAAAGACCTGTCAAAAGTTGGGTAAGAAAAATAAAAGGGCCAAATTTGGCAAAGCGCTGCATCACCTTCATGCTCTCGGGAACAAAAGGTTTGGTCGTTAATACAAGCAAAGAAGTAAAAGCCATTCCAATGATAAGCCCAGCCCCAATAACGTGGATTATTAAAACTAGTGTGTGAAACCACTCTGGCATAAGTTGATTAAAACACTTGAGTAAGTTTTATGCAATAAAAAATAGGAAAAAGAAACGGGAAAGAGTGCATTCTTTCCCGCGTCACCGATGTCACCTCAACGCACTAGGTAGGAAATAAACCGCAGTATATCTCTTCTTCAGAAATACTGTGATCTTGCACGACTTCCTCAAAATCTGACTGGTAATCTAGTGTTACAAACTCAAGGTGCGGTACAATGAGTTCAAGCTCCAAACTCTGAATATTTCTTTCGAAACTTCTAGTAACCTCTGCAGCCTGAGGATCTGTAAAAGTCTCGATACCCGGCCAAGTTATGTAGAACCAGAGATGTACTCCACCATTTTGGTGTGTACAAATTGAAAAACCAATTTGTGTCTGTTCCGGTGTCTCAAGATCTCTTACAAGTTCAGGAATTTGCCCGATTATTGCCGCAGCTTTTCTCTTCGGCACAGAAAGTGCTTGAAACGCTAGCTCAACAGCATTGAAAAATTCCTTAGTTTTATCTCCATCCTGATTTTCAACAGATACTTCTATCACCTCAAACTTTAGCTTAGATTCTCGAGCTGCCTTAACGAATTTGACCGTTGCTAAAGTCAAATGACTGTCCTGGTGGGTGTTTAGGTTGTGCTGCTGAAACCAGAGACAATGTGTTGGGTTGTCCAACATCAAGTGAACCGCCCTTACCAACTGCCCGGGTACCCACTTAATCACAACGGTTGGTCGGTGTTCGATGCTTAGCTGCCCTAGCATATATTCGAGCCGATGGCGTCTCTCATCGATTGAAACGACTGGGTAAGACACTTCCCCCTCCCCCCGGCTTGCGCCAGCTGAACTCTTCCTTGATTACGTCAATTATACTTCTCTACTGCAAGAAAAGGTGTATACTTTGCTTATTCAAACGGAAGGATTTGCCGAAAGGCTGGGAGGAGACATCAATGCGTCATGGATGCGACATCGAGGGAGATTACGTTCGAATGGACCAGGATCCGGTTGAAAAATCACCAGAAAAGCCAGAGGTAAGGCTCACCAAAAGCACCGGTCAGACCTGGGAAGAGTTCGAATGGGATTTCGCTCGCCGTGTCAAGCAGCGCCGAATCGACAACGCCAATAGGTTAAAAGGCGCCGGCGATGTTGTCTTCTCAGTCTGAAACGAGGACGACCAATAGGCCGTCCTTTTTTATTTCCCAGACCGGCGTTAGAGGAAAACACTCAAGGTGAGGAAAACAGCGGTGATTCCAAAAACCCAAGCCAGGGCGGAGAATATTTCTCCACTGGTTGCCCCGTTGGGATTGCTCATCAGCCCTCTGGTTGCGTCAACTGCTTTCGTCACCGGCTGATTCAGCGCGAATTTCTGAAGCCATTCGGGCATAGTTTTGACCGGAACAAAGATTCCACTAGCGAAAACTAACGGGAAAATCCACAAGAAACCTGCCGGCAGGGCCGCTTCCGGATCTTTAACGAGAAGGCCGATCGACACAGAAATCCACGAGAAGGCAAAGCCAAAAAGTACCGCGATGTAGAGCCCCAGCATACCATCCAATATCGTGCCGCCAAAGCGAAAACCGAGGAGGAAGCCAACCGCAACCATGATAATCACCACCAAAATATTTCTGATTGTGTCAGCCAAAACTTTTCCCATAATGACTGAGAATCCAGCGATCGGCAAAGAACGCAGACGATCAATCAGTCCGGACTTCATGTCCTCGGCGATTCCGACCGAAGCCTGGCTGGAACCAAAGAGTGCTGTCTGGATGATGATACCTGGAAGCAAGAACTGAATGTATTTATCGGCAGATTGCCCACCCAAGGTGATCGCTCCACCGAAAACGTAGTTGAAAAGCAGTAAGAACATGACTGGCTGCACGGTCGAGAAAACCAAAAGCTGCGGGATTCGACGGTAACGGATGATATTCCGCTCGGTCATCACGATCACGTCCGAGATGGCGTTGGCAATACTATTCACCGCTAGGCTCCTCTCCGGTATAAGTCAAAAAGACCTCATCTAGTGTCGGCTGGGTCAAACTAATATGAATCAACTCAATCCCCGCTCCCTCAATAGTATCCAAAACTTCCCGCAGGTCCGCTGGACCATTTGGCGCTGGAACAGTAATGAGTTGGTGCGAATCTTTAACATGGACACCATCGTGATATTTTGGCTTCAATAATTCTGCAATTTTCTGGTGGTCTTTCCACTCTTTTGGTTCGACCTCAACCATGTTGCCACCAAGCTCTCTTTTTAGTTCTCGTGAAGTCCCTTGAGCAATGATCTTGCCTTTGTCGATCAAAACAATGTTGTCCGCCAGGGCGTCAGCTTCCTCAAGATATTGCGTGGTGAGAACTACTGAAGTTCCTTTGGCGACAAAACTTCGGATCAATTCCCACAAATCACTGCGGGTGCGTGGATCTAGTCCTGTGGTTGGTTCGTCTAAAAATAGAACTTTTGGTTCAAAAAGTAAACTGGCTCCGACATCTAGTCGGCGTCGCATACCACCAGAGTAAGTTTTCACTGGTCGATTGCCTGCCTCTTCCAAAGTCATTTCTTTGAGAACTTGAGTGGCTCTTTCATTGGCGAGCTTGTTCCCCATGTGGTAAAGCCGAGCCACCATTTCGAGGTTTTCTCGACCAGTGAGATTTTCATCGACGGCCGCGTACTGCCCAGCAAGGCCGATGACTTTGCGCAGTTCGGGGGCATTTTTCCGCACATCTAGTCCCGCGACAGTTGCACTGCCAGAAGTTGGGTCAAGTAAGGTGGTGAGGATTTTTATCAGTGTTGTTTTGCCAGCTCCGTTGGGCCCGAGTAAACCGAGAACTTTTCCGGGTTCGGCGTCAAAAGTGATGCCCTTGAGAGCTTCGTTTTTGCCAAAATTTTTCTTGATATTTTTTACTGAGATGATAGCTGGTGAATTATTTTCCATTTTCTTGCTTATTTATTTTACCAAGCAAAGTCGTTAATTGCGAGACCTCTTCATTATCAAGGTTATCAAAAGCTGGTCCAAACTTTTCTACCATATTGGCGCGGAAACTTTCAATCCGCTCGCGTGCCTTGGGAGTAAGTTTAATGATCTGGGAACGGCGGTCATTGGGGTCCTCTTCACGGGTCACCATTTCTTTCTCAACTAGCTGATCAACCATTTGCGTGACTGCCGCGGAGGTGACATTGAGAGAACTCGCAATTTCTTTCACGGAGATCCCCTCTTTTTCTTTAATCAGGCGGAAAAATAAATCGCGGTGGCCGTGTCCGAAACCCATATGCCAATCTTTGTGTTCGCCATCATGAGAATCGTCCTGATGATGAGAGTGTTTCATCGACCGAAAGGCGAGGAAAAATTCTTTGAGAAGCTTTTCAAGTAATTGTTTACGATTTTTATCCATAATAGTTAAGTGAGTGAATACTTTAGCAACTTAAGTAATAGTTGTCAAGACTTCTCTTTCGCAAATAGTTTATAATCGGTTTGGTGAGGAGGTGTGATCATGCCGAGGAAGCCTACTCGTCCCAAGGCAAAGGAGAAGACAGACGAACAAGAGATCGACAAAACCATACTGTGGCTGGAAGAAGAGCTAAGACGGCTTGACGAAGAAGCCAAAGATCTGATGAACAACAGTCAAAGACCCAGACGCTTGTCTCATCAAGATGATCGAATTCGCGGAATTGAGCCAAGCTTCTAACATGAGACCACTTACCTATATTGAAGAGCAGTTGGGCGTGCTCGGCACGCTAGAGCAAGATCGTTTTGGGAAAAGTGTTGCAATAACCCTAGACATCGGAAAACGAAAAATCAGATTTCCCTGCTCTTGTCCTTTCTACCCTAGGATTAAAGCGATGGGTTGTCCCTTGCACCATGAAGGTCCTGGTGGTTCATGGCCAGTGGAAGAAGCAAAGGTAGAGCTAGAAAAGATTGGTGAAATCTAAACGAGAGATCAAACAGGACGACCAACTTGGCCGTCCTCTAATTTTTCTTGAGTTTTTGCTCAGCGTAGTAGCTTGCCGCAGCGAGGAAAAGATAAGGTAAATGGCCGACGATAAATTCCATTTCACTCTCATCTGGGACTCTTCTTTTTTTGAAAACACGAATATCCATTGAGGAGCCTGATTTAGTGGAATAGCGATCCCAGACGACTCCCGCCGAGCCTAGAGACAAAGCCGCAAAAACTAGTGAGGCGAGACGAAATTGTCGCAGGAGCAACAAACTCATTCCCACAATTGCGGTCCAAGCAGTGATCGAGTTTATAAAATGTTCTGGATCTGTTTGAATTCTCATAACTTTATTTTAATAGCACAAGGTTTTTAGGCAAGAAGCAAGCAGGCAAAGAAAAACAGTCCCAATTGACGAGACTGCTTTTCCAAAAAATACTTTTTTCTTAAATCATGAGCCCAATGACAGCACCCATCGCGACAATCGAAAGCAACTGGTGAAAGGTATCCATTGCGAAAAGTTTAAAGTTTTTGTTGTCGGAGAAGATGGTCGCGGTCAGCTGCACTGGCATCAGGAATCCCAGCCAAACCCAAAAAGCAGTGATTATTCCGGTCATCTCGTTTGAGTAGTGGTAAAAGTTCAAAGAGAGAGTGATGATGTGAAAAAGAATGTAGCCGGTGATCAATGCTGCTACGAAAGAAAGGGCGTACCATTTGCCCATCTCTTTTTGCATCCCCTTTAGTTTCTCGGGAGTGTACCCTCTTTCTTTCATCCAAGGTTTGCCCATGACATAGGGACTGTAATAGACAAAGCCCACGATCATCGCCGCGATTGCCGCGACGAGTACTGCAAGATAATTAACTTCAACGTTCATTAATAGAGTCACCCCCTTCCCAAAGAATAGGGATAAATATTTCTGCCCAAAACACTACTTCTCCCTGATCAAAATGTCAAGACAATTGGTGTATAATTTAGCTGTGAATAGACGGCTGCTCACTCTACTCTCAGTTTTGTTGGTAATTCTCGTTGGTCTGAGCTTTCTGGCTTTCAAAATCCTCTCCACCCCAAAACCAAAAACTAAAACAACACTCGTGGTTAACAAAACTCTGAAAACTCCTCAGGTTGGTCTGACTTTGCTTGCCACCGGTCTCACCGAACCTACCGACATCGTCTCAACTAAAATCGCGGGTGATAAACGCCTCTTTATCACTCAAAAGACTGGTGTGATCGGGGTGCTCGGCAGCGACGGAAAGGTCTCTTCAATTTCTCTTCTGGATATTAGTGATCTAGTTCAGGACAAAGATGAGATGGGCCTGCTAGGTCTTGCCTTTCACCCAAACTTTTCACAAAATGGCTTTTTTTACGTAAATTATGTTGATAAAGCGAGAAATACGATCATTGCCCGCTTTACGCTTCAAAAAGGTTCGGCCCAAGCAGAACCCTCGACTGAAAAACAGCTTTTGAAAATTCCCCAACCCTACCCCAATCACAAAGGCGGAGATTTGCACTTTGGCAAAGACGGTTACCTTTATATAGGTCTCGGTGACGGTGGGTCCTCCGGTGATCCGGAAAACCGAGCGCAAAATCTCAATGAATACCTCGGTAAAATCTTACGTGTCAATGTAAACTCGGGAGATCCTTACTCCATACCGTCAGCTAACCCTTTCGTTAATAAACCCAATGTGAAGCAAGAAGTTTGGGATTATGGACTGAGAAATCCTTGGCGCTTTAGCTTTGACAAAGCAGGCAATCTCTGGATCGCCGATGTTGGTCAAGGTAAAATCGAAGAAATTGATTTAGAAAAAGCCAATAGCAAAGGTGGTTTCAACTACGGTTGGCGCTGTTACGAAGGCTCTTACGATTACAATAATAGTGGGTGCGCCGCGAAATCCTCTTACACCTTCCCGATTTTAGAATACGACCACAGTGAACAGCGCTGCAGTATCACCGGTGGCTACGTTTATGAAGGTGGGCAGTTTCAAGCCCTCGCTGGAAAATATTTTTATGGAGATTACTGCAACGGTGAACTTTTCTACACTGAACAAATCAAAGGCAGCTATCAGCAAACCCTCGCTCTTTCTACTCCCTACAAAATTAGTACTTTTGGGCAAGACTCTTCAGGAGAGCTCTATTTAGCAGACATTGCCACGGGAAGTATTTATAAAATCGTTGATTTAGCAAACTAACTACCCACACCTTAACGATGTGGGTAGGTTAGCAAACTTTCACAAAAAAGTTTTTAGAGTTGTCCTCTCATTGCTCCATCTGGGAAGTGAGCGTTGTGAACATTGACGTAGTAGCTACTTGGGTGGTTAACTAAGTTTACTGCCAAAGTGTGGCTAATACTCATACAACCACTTGCCCAACCATTGGAGTTAGGTGTTGGTAGAGTGACAACGATCGGTCCAGCGACTCCAAAGCTACCCCAGTGAATGTGGGCCGCGGTGGCGGGAGCGATGTTGTGAACCTGCATCCAAGTACAAACTTGGTCAGTTCTCGTGTTGACTCGCACCGTTGCGGTACCCCAAGCATCTCTGTCTCCTGGTCCAGGAACTTCATTTCTCCCTTTTAAGGTAGTCGTAAAGGTTCGGAAAGTCCCGAAATCTGAACAATCTCCCCTAGTTTTGAAGTTTTTGTTGTGGGAATCTTTGTTGTCAAAGTCTTTATCGTGATTTTTGTTGTCGTCACGATGGTTGTCTTTGTTGTTGAAGTTTCCACTAACGGTGAAGTTACCTTTGCCCGAGAAGTTTCCAGAGCTAGACCCTCCAAAACCAAAAACGACGTTGGAGTTGGCTCGGTTGGAAACATTGACGTCTACGTTGGAGTTGCCAGTGCGAATACTCACGTCTCCACCCGTGTTTTTGTTGGCGGTGTTACCACCAGTGTTTGAGATAACATGGATGTTGTTGGAGATATCCGCATTGTTGGTCTGTCTGATCGTGGTTGTATTTCGAGAAGTAAAGTTGACCCGATTGTTTGAGTCAGCCCCATTACCTGAAATAACAACAGTAGTAGAAGCTAAAGCAGGCGCAACACTGCCCAGAAAGATCGTGGCAGTAGAGGCTGCAATAGCTAGTGTTTTCTTGCTTAGCATCTTTTAATCACCTCCTTTTCTTGGCACTTTGAAACTCTATTTAACTTTTTTTACTTAAGCCTGGAATAAATCTAAAATAAGAAATGGGTAAGAATAGCTGAAGAATTGCTTTAGGTACCCGGCGTTTTTTCTTGGAGTTGGGCAATCTTTGCTTCTTGATCGGCAACCACTCTTTGAGCTTTGGAGAGCTCATCAGCGGCGACCTTTTCTTTGGTGATATCCCGAGAGACATTGGTCGCACCGATTATTTTTCCGGTTTCATCTTTGACGGGAGTCATCTCCGAGCGATACCAGCTGGTCTGGCCATCTGGTCCACTGCCGGGAATCTCAAATTCGACTTTCTCTCCTCCTTGGAAAACTTTTTGAAGGGACTGACGCATCACTTCGTGCTCTCCGGGTGGGATATAGTTAAACATTGGCGTTCCGATCACTTGGTCGATAGTGTACTGAGGAAGAACATGATTGATAAAAAGAATATTCCCCTGCTCGTCCACTGCCATCACAATCTCGGGGAGGTTTTGCATTACTAAAGAGAGCATTTTGGGGTCGAGTGGTTTTTCCATGAGTAGCTTTTAGTAAACCATTTTCTTCTCTCTTTTGCAATAAGAATTAATGCTGTTCAAACTTTTTGAAAAAATATTTTTTGAAAATCTCGGTGGTGAAAAAATAGCCAATCAAAACAAGGGCGATCCAGAGTGAAATCATAAATCCAGTTCGCTCAAAAGAGAAAAGCTTTTGCCCCAACACTGTTAGCGGAAGCAGTAGCACGACGAGAGAGGTAATGATCGTGAGGGTGATCAACCAACTACTAGGTTTGCTTTTGTAAAAAGGTAACCTAGTGCGAATCGCAAAAGTAACGAGCATCTCCGACAAAGCAGATTCAATAAACCAAGCGGTACGAAAAACTCCTGGGGTAGTGTGCCAGTAAAGTATCAAGGGAAAAATCAACGCTAGGTCAAAAAAGGAGCTAATAAACCCAAAGTAGACCATGAATTTCGAAATATAGGGAATATCCCAACGTCGGGGACGATGCAGTACCGAAGGGTCAACATTGTCAGTTGCGACCGCCAAGAGTGGTACATCAGAAAGGAAATTGTTGAGAACTATTTGGGTCGGTAAAAGCGGAATGAAAGGCAAGATCAAAGAGGAGACCGCGACAGTGGCCATGTTGCCAAAATTGGCGCTGATCGTGTTTTGAATGTATTTGGTGATATTGGCAAAAATCTTTCTGCCTTCGATGATTCCCGTTGAGAGTACCTCAAGATCTTTCTCCAGCAGGACAATGTCAGAGGCTTCTTTGGCCACTTCTGCGCCAGTATCTACGGCAATCCCCACATCAGCGGCTTTCAAAGCCGGAGCATCGTTGATCCCGTCTCCCAAAAAGCCAACGACATGCCCCTCTCGGTTTAAATTGGCGACGAGGCGGTATTTTTGTTCAGGGGTCACCCGTGCAAAAAAAGAAAATTGATCAAGTCTTTCCTGGAGCTGCGCATCAGTCAAATTTTCTAGTTCAGCCCCAACTACAATACGATCCCCCGCCTTCTTAAGGCCCAAGCTTTCCGTAACGTAAGAGAGCACCGAGGGGCTGTCACCACTGATTACTTTGATCGCCACTCCGAGCTTTTCAAATTTTTCCAGAGACTCTCTGGCGTCAGCCTTCACTGGGTCAGTGAGAAGAATAAATCCTTTCAGGGTGACTTCTGACTCTGCCTTGGGGTCGATTTTTTCCGAGGTGACATTCTTAGAAGCAACGGCAATGACTCTTTTCCCCTCTAGCTCATACTCAGAGATTCTGTCACTAAATTTCTCTTTATCGATTTTTTCCGAAAGTTTAAGGACGTCTTCCCAAGCCCCTTTGACAATTAACTTGAGCTGATCCTCTTCCTTAACGATCACACTCATGACTCGTGTTGTGAAATCAAATTCGTTTTCTTTGAGAAGTTCAAATTTAGCTAGGTCTGAGTTAACTTTTTCCGAATCCAAATTTGCCCAAAGTGCTTTGTCGGTCGCGTTGTGTGTCAGACTTCCCCGGTGGCGGAAACCAGTTGAGCACACCAAGGCCAGGTTGAGAATTCCCCGATCTTGAGAGTAGCTGGTGTTGAGATAGTCAGCGAGGATAAACTCTCCCTTGGTGAGAGTCCCAGTTTTGTCAGTGCAGAGAGTGTCGATATTGCCAAAGTCCTCAACAGCGATTAGTCGTTTCACCACCACCTTTTTCTCGGCCATTTTTTTGGCTCCCTTGGACAAGCTGATACTGATAATTGCCGGCAACAGTTCTGGCGTGATCCCTACTGCCAGGGCAACTGCAAACAAAAATGAGGAGAAAACCCCTTTTCCAAGCAGCGCATTGGCCAAAAAGACAAAGACGGTTAGCAAAAGAATAATTTTGAAAAGAAAAGAGCTGAAATTGCGAATTTGTTTTTGAAAGTCAGTCTCTGTGTTGTCCTCAGTTGCCAATTTTGCAGTCTTACCCAGATAAGTTTCTTGCCCCACTTTCACAACTATTCCACTCCCAGTACCGGAGAGAACGTAAGTACCCATCAAAGCTAGATTTTTCTGCTCTGTCGGAAGTTTTTTTTCTGGAGAGAGTTTTTCACCCGTTTTTTCAACTGGCAGAGACTCTCCGGTGAGGATCGACTCGTCAATGGTCAGCTCTTCTGCTGAAACTAATCTCACCTCCGCGGCCACTCGATCGCCAACATGAAGTTTGACCAAGTCCCCAATCACCAGCTCCCGTGAATCAATTTCTGACCAAACCCCACCTCGGCAAACTTTAACCGTGTGGGTGAGGAATTTTTCCAGATTTTCGACCACTTTTGAAGCAGAGTATTCTTGGTAAAAGCCAAAAACGCTCGAGAGTAGCACTATTCCTATTATTACTAGCCCATCGATCTGCTCACCCAGGAAAAAGGAAATTATTGAAGCAATTATCAAGACAATGACCAGAGCACTTTTCAGCTGCGAAAAGATGAGGTTGAGTACACGAGCGCCTTTTTTAACCTCAATATCATTTTTTCCAAAAAGCTTCTGACGCTCTCTGACCTCAGTGGAATCTAATCCTTTTTCAGAAGTTTGGAAATTTTCGAAAAGCTCTTCTTTTGTTAAGCTAACAGGATTTTGAGAAAAAGAGGGTTTTTCCATTGGACTAGTTTAAGTGTAGTAGAACTGTACCTCTTCTAACAAGCTTAATTGAAGGGGTTTTCTTTGCCAACGGGATTGGCTGAGGGTGTTGCAGTATAGATCACGCTGTCCTGGAGTTTCTCAATCTTTTTCTTCTCCTCTTCCGAGAGAGTGAGATGATCCTCAACTGTGGCTCCGGTTGCCGCTGGTGAAGTTACTAAATCATAGTTAACGGTATAGCTAATCTGACTGGTTCCGGAGTTGATGGTGATAGATTTTATCCCCACCAGTTGGTCCGCTAGTGACCAATAGCGAATCAATCTCAACAGAGCGTCAAAATCTGAAAGATAAGTGACCGCAACGGTAGTGGGAGCGACTTGAACACTCGGTTGCGTTGTTGGCGCAGCAGTTGTAGGAGCTTTTGAAGTCGTGGGTGCAGGAGCAGCAGCGTTGGGAGCGCTTTTGCTGATGGTAATATTGGTAACTGCAACACCAGCGGCATCAGCAACTACTTCATTGAGGGAGGCGAAATGGAGCATGTCGAGTTTCTCAGGAATCAAAACATTGAGAAATTTAGTTATCTTGCCCAACCTGACTTTATCTTCGCTTTGCAGCTGACTGATAGAGCCTTCGATCGCGGCAACTTTGGCTTTTTCGGCCGCTAGATCGCTACTTGCTTTGGAAATTTTGCCAATGCTGGGATAGACAAAAAAGTAACCGAGCACCCCAACAATTAGTACTGTCGCCAAAATAGCGAGAATACTGCCAAATTTTCCAATGATTTGTTTCAAATCTTTCATTTTGGTGCGCTCATCGTTAAACTAATTGTGAAAGTGTAACTACTACCTGCTTTGTTCAAACTCGTTAAAGTCGGCAGATTAATCCCTTTTTGAGTATTCAAAATGTCGAAAAATTGATAAACATTGGCGGCAGCGACTGCTTTGCCGGAAATGGTAATTTTTCCCGAATTGTCGATGGTAAAATTTGTCAAAGTAACATTTTGCGGGATCAGTTTGCGCAGTTGGTCAATCTTTTTATCAACGTCGGCGTATTTGGTGGTGGTGGCAGAGAGTACCTGGTCTTTAGCAATTACTGCTTTGAGACTAGAACCAACTGGCTCAAGAACTTGCCAGGCGACAGCTTTTTGGGCGTATTCTTTTTGGGTGCTTTTGATTGAGGAGTTGAGAATAAATTGGTAAAGGAAAACCCCCAGACTAACTAAAAGAGTCAGTCCTACAACGAAGCCGCAAATTGTGAAGATTAAATTTTTTTGAGAGGCGGATTTGACCTTCTCTTCATCCTGAAGCAGGTCAATCGAAGGGTTTTTCTTGTGAGTAAAAATTTCCATGGGCAGCTTAATTTATTTTAATGTATTTCTCTTCTCTATTCAATTTCCTTCCAGCTCTCGATCTGATACCCTGCTCCTGGACCAGAAGTAAAGTTAGCATTCGCCAGACCAGTTTGGTAAGTAATTGTTGCATTTTCCTCCAAATAAAGACGAAAGGCGGTCGCCTCTTTTGCTCCAGCGTTGTTTTTAAATCTCATTTGGCCATTGGGCGTAAAGAGTATGACTGTTCCCGCGTTGTTGGAGACATACATCGCCGAGTTGTTTGTTGTACAACTCATTCCGGTCGGGCTATTGGTCCCGTTGCAATCATTGTTACTAATTAACATTACATAACTTCCGGTTTGACCAGAACCGTTGAAAGTGACTAGGTTGTCAATAAAAACGTAGCCATCGGCCACTATCGTCCCCCCTGTCGTACCATAGCCGGGGTCAAGAGTAATAGTTGACCCGTTCCCAAAGGAGATATAACCATGGACATAGAGTGTTCCAGTGACAGTTAGAGTAACTCCTCCATTGACGGTCAGATTACCGGTAATCTCTCGCGGTCCAAGGCTTTGGTTTGTGGTAATTGTCACGTCTCCACTGGTGGTACCACCAACTTGGGCTTCAGCTTCGTAGGCGACGATATTAGCATCAGAAATTGGAAAAGCTTGTGGCGAAGGGTCGGGCTGCGAAGTATTACAAGCAGGAGAATTGTCAGTAGTTTGGCAATATTTATTTGCTGAAACATGGGAGTTTGTAATCGAATGAGCCCTAGCGTCGGCGCCGATAACGTCGAGACTATCGATGCCGTTCTGCACTCCTCCCAACGAAAGTTTGAAGTAACCATCTAAGTTTTGTGCAGTATACGGGCCACCTGAGTATTGTCCAGTGTAAGCTGCCCCATTGATATAAGCATTATTGGCTCCCCAAATATAATATTTACTCGCGCTGGTTCCCCCATCGAGAACCAACCAGTAGGTTGCTCCAGCGTTTAGTTGGGGGTTGGTAGTGAAAGTTACCGTGACCCAACCATAATTTGTCGTCACCGATGAAGCAGACAGTGTACCAGTGGCATAAACAGTCGACCCAGGACTACCGGAATTATCATTAGTGATATTGACCGTCAGGTCTCCTGGTGTACTGACTTTTTTGATATAAAGATCAACACTTTTTACTTGATTGTCAGCGGAGACTTGGAAACTTTGCTCAGCGTCTTGTGCTGAATTGGCGTTTCCAAAAGTAATAGAATTTGACGGGGTCGCTGGGGAGGAATTGTCTTGGTCAATCGTCCCCGCACCGGTGGCAGCAATGGCAGTCCCGGTTACCGTGCAACCATTGTTGCAACCAACCACCGGGCCATTTGAGTAAACATTTCCATTGATGACTGAGTTGTTGTCCATTTGCAAACCACCATAACCCACCTGCACTCCGTAGTTGAAGGCAACATTGGAAGCAGTGTCGCTGGTCCCCATCGCAACTTCTAGTTTGCGGAAACGGCTGTTCACATTACCATTAGAAGTTATGACCAAGGAAGTGATGGGGCCGGAGACATTCACAGCAGTGCTGCCGTTCCCAACCGAAAGGTTATAAGAGTTTGTGTAGGCTTTAGCATTGACTATTCGGTAAAGTGCGTCCTCAATCCCCGCTTCAGAAACATAGTAGCTTTGTGAAGAGTCAACTGTGTTACCAATAGATTTCAAATCATTGTAAGTGAGCAGTCCTAAAGAAGCGATCACGATCAAAAGTACGCTCATCACGACCAAAACCATCACGAGAGCGGCTTGTCCATGGGAATTTTCAATTTGAGTTTTTAGTTGTTTTAATTTTTCCATTTTTTTAAAGTTGCAGGGCTCGTAAAACTGTTGACGTAGTCAGGGTTACACTATTTTTTGGGCCGTTGATCGGATCACGATATTGCAAAGTAATAGTTGTTTGGATTGCAGGCCAGCTAGTTGTCCCGTTGTAGTTTTGGAAAGTCAGCGCGGTAACTTTGATTTTTTCTCCAGTTATTCTCTGGGCTGCCTGACCCTCTCTTTTGAGAAAAAGTTGTCCGTTATCCAAATAAAAATCTACAAAGGTCGTGTCATGGTCGGTGGGCAAATCTCTCGCCGTTTCCAGTGAAAGCTGGCCGGCTGTCCCACCGAAAACACTAGTTGGAGTGTAAACAGTCTTGGCGTGGCGGATCTCTTGAGCGATCGTGTCGATACTTCGGCGCGCGTTGTCAGTTGCTTCCCTGATCCGTCTCGAGGTCTCCATGACCCCGAACAATTGATTGATGAAAAGGATAATCACCAAGCTAGTGATCCCCAAAATAGTCACATAAACGAGCACCTCAATCAAGGTGAATCCTTTGTTTTTAATTTTCCCTTGATCAATCATCAATTGTTTTTAATATTGGTAATATAGGTTGTCAGTACAACATTTTTTGTTCCCGAATCATTCCAGCTGACTGTGGCAGCCACTTTTTTTGTATTTGGGTCGACTGTTCCAGAACCAGCGATATTGAAACTACCATCTCGGGCAACAGTGCTCAGAACTATTGTGGTGGTGTAGTAAGTATTTGGGTTTGTAGTGGAGAGAGTCCAGGCGTTGCTAACGAGTGTTGGGTAATAGGTCGTCCCAACTGTTTTTGAAGTGATATTGGCCGTATAGCCATCATCACGAAGCTTTCGGACCACTTCGAGCGCTTCTTCGGCTTTGGCCACGGCTTCTGTATTGCGCTGAGCTTTGGAACTGGCGTCTCGAGAAAAAAGAATAAATGTCAAAAAAGCAACGAAAGAAATCGAAATGATTACTCCAGTTATAATAATTTCAATCAATCCAAAACCCTTCTCGTTGGTTTTGAATTTTGAGCTTTGAATTTTGAGTTTGTTTTTCATTGTGTTGTCATTACCCCGCCAAAACTTCCAACTGTTGCGATCCCCGCCGCGTTATAGGAAACAATTTGTTTGCCGTCAATTGAAACGGTCAGTGCCTTGGTGTTGTAGCGAACGTCACGCTCGATACTCAAAAAAGTATCGGTCGGACAATTGCTCGAGTCATTCAAACAGTGGGTCTGGATTCGCAAAACTTGATCCACTCCTGCTACAGTGACGGTAGCCGACCAGTCAAAAGAGGTCTTGCCTGCGTTGAAAAAGCCCGCCATGGCAATGTTTTGTGAGTAAGAATCGTTGGGGAAATTTAAGGTTAGAGTAGTAGAGTTTTGGATGTTCCAGCCTAGGTCAAAATGCAGATGACGGCTGTCGATCACTCGAGTGTTACTGGTAGTCAAAGTGTCATTTAGACTGCTCTGTCCAGAGGAATTAATATTGATTGTACGCGTTTGATTGTTGTCAGAAGTCAACCGGACTGAAACATTACCATATTCACTAGTGGTACCACGGATCCGGTCAAAGACGACTTCCGAACCTCCTCCATTCAAATTTATTGTATAAATTTCGCTGCTGCTGAGAGAAAATTCTTTGTTACTCGACGCTCCAGGGGTATAGGTCGTGCCAGTAAAGATTACGTATTTGCCAGTTTCAAAATGGACTCCGTAGTTTGACGCAGCCTCTGACGCCAAAGTTCTTGAGCGAGCCAGTTTCAAAGCGCTGGTAATGTCTTGGCCCACATTATCAATCTCGACCTGACTACCGAAAGTCCTCAAGCCAAAAATCGCCAAGACAAAAACCAACATCAAAATCGCGAGCGAAATGAGCAATTCAATAAGGGTGAAGCCTTTGGAATTATTTTTACGATGCATGGCAGGTGTTTTAGGTTAATTTAATTTTACCAAAAAAGAGGCCCCCGATCCAATGTTGGTTCGAGGGCGCTAAGTCCGTCCATGTCGATCTCTTCTTCAGCTCACCGTGACGAGTTCCTCAGCGACGGCGACAGCTGCCTGATTTTCCGCGCTCCGCCTCTGCTCCTTGAGGTAGATGTCACCACACAGGCGAAGAAGTGCGAGTCCATAGGCCTTGGCGAACCGGTCGTCACGAGCATCTCCACGCGGGGAGAAGTCGTTACCGTTGTAGCTACCGGTGAGCCAGATGTGGGTCTTGCTCTGGAACAGGTCCTCCCCATGAGGTCGCTCGAGTTTCACCCCTGGCTGGTTGAGACGTAGAAGCGAGAAGTCGACGAAACCCGCAAGCGCCTTGCCGATTGCGTTGGTCACGGCCTCGATCTCAGTCACCCCGTCAGCGACTTGTTGCGGCAGTTCGACTCCATCCGGACCGATGATACGAGCACAAGCCGTCGGATCCTCTCCGAAGAAGTTCTCGCAACGAAAGCCTCTCCCTTCAGCGAACTTGAAAACTTCGTGCTTATCCACTGAACCCTCCCGTGGCTCTCCTGCCACAACTAGCGGATGGATTCCACACCATCCTTCCTTACCGATGATGATTACCCACAACAAACGAAAAACCTCCCTGGTAGGAGGTTTGGCTCGTCTGTTGTTGTTCCAGTTAACTAGATCGCAACGTTAGAGCCGCCTCCGAGGAGGAAGCTAGCAACGACTACGATGTTAATCATGGAACTCATTACAAATCATTTATAGCAAAGACCTGCTTGGCTGTCAACATTTTTACCTATTGTGTCTTTCAAAATTTCGGTGCATATTTTAGTTGAAAGGAGGGACGGATGCAGCAAACCGCTGACCGTTTTGTGCGTTTTGGTGTAAGACTTAAAAAAAGGAGAGAACGGGAAGGTTTTACTAGAGGAGATTTGAGCTACTCGATCGGCTATTCTGAAGCCTACATTGCCAATGTTGAGGAAGAAAGAATAACAATACCCAATATGGAGTTTGTACAAAGAGTCAGTAAGCTTTTTGGCTGGAAGATTGAGGATTTACTCTTCGTTATGTATCAGAGATCCTAAAGAGTCCTTGGCTAAGGAAAGGGCTCTTTATTTTTTCTAAAAACTCTTGAGGTTTATTTGATAATCTTTTTCAATCTGGGACCAGCGTCTTCATCGACTACCTCAAAACCTTTTTCCGCAATTTTTCCTCGTAGTTCATCTGACTTAGCCCAATCTTTGGCGATCCGTGCCGCTTCTCTTTCTTTAACCAAGCTTTCGATCTCTTCGGAAACTTCCCCACCGACTTGGTTAACCAGTCCTAGTCCGAAAACTTCGTCCATTTTTAGCAAGCTGCGTAGTTTCTTACCGTTTTCAATATTGCTACTTAATAATTCCTGAACGAGAACCAAAGCACGCGGCATATCAAGATCATCATTGATTGCTTCGAGAAATTTCATTTCAAAATCTTTATCACCTTTTTCCTCTGGTTTACCTAAACCAGAAACTTCTCGGTAAAGGTTGTTCAAAGCAGTCTGCGCTGCTTCTAAACTTTCTAATGTGAAATTGAGGCGGGATTTGTAATGAGTGGTCAGAGTCAGGTAACGAAAAGCTAATGGATTAAAATCTTTTTTTATCAAATCATCTAGTATGAAATAATTCCCAGCTGAGCGGGCCATTTTTTTGGAAGCAACGAGTAAATAGCCAGCGTGTGACCAAAGATTGACGAACTTACCTCCGCTGGATCCTTCCGATTGCGCAATCTCGTCTTCGTGATGAGGAAAAACCAAATCTTCTCCACCAGTATGAATATCAAAGTGCTCTCCCAAATATTTGGTGGACATGGCCGAGCACTCAATATGCCAGCCGGGAAAACCTTTGCCCCAAGGAGAATCCCAAACCATGGCCCGGTCTTCTTCACCTTTTTTCCAAAGAGCAAAGTCCGCGGAATCATTTTTGTCTGTCTCAGCTGAGACACGCACTGCTTCCATGAGCTGATCCATCTTGTCCAAAGTGTTTCCTGAAAGTTTTCCGTAGTTTTTGAATTTCTTAACCTCAAAGTAAACATTACCGTCGGTTTCGTAAGCTAAACCCTTTTCAATTAACTTTTTGATGATCTCAATCATCTCCTCGACATGATCAGTGGCCTTAGGATTTTCTTGGGCGGGTAGGATATTGAGCTTGTTTTCGTCTTCACGGTAGAGATCAGTGTAGTGTTTGGCGAGCTCGAGTGGAGTTTTGCCTTGTTTGAGGGCTTCATTAATTACTGGATCATAGTGCTCATCGGCACCAGTGGTACGCATATGACCTACATCAGTAATATTTTTCACATGATCGACAGTGTAACCGTTGTAAAGGAAAACTCTTTTTAACAAGTCCGCAGCAATGTAAGTGCGCAGATTGCCAATGTGAACTTCACGGTAAACCGTCGGCCCACAAGAATAAATCCCTACCAGGTTTTCCTTGATGGGAACAAATTTTTCTTTTTTTCGAGTGAGCGTGTTGGTGAGAAAAATATCCGCCATAAGCTGGCAATATATTACCACAAATCAAACCTATGATATAATCCAAAACGAACGAAAGGAGCGAACCTGTGAGAGAGTACTCGCACTCCTACAGTCGCTACTGTCACTGCGGTGTCAAATATGAAGCAACCTTTCCAGGAGAAAAAAATCTCGCTTTGTTTGCGATAACGATCACTCTCGACAAAATCTGGCGCAACAATCACGAAAACCCTAATTGCTGGCAAATCACGAGAGAGGAGTTTCGAAACCAAAAGAAAAGAAAGCTTAGATTAGTCAACTCAGCGAGGTGAAACACCCTCGCTTTTTTTATTTGTCTTGAGATTTGTTAACTTGGTCAGCGGGGTTTGGGATACGATTTTCAATCTTTTCGATCAAACGACGCACTTCAGAGAGATCATCTTGGATCTCGTCAAATTCTTTTTGAATATCTTCGATATCTTCAGCCATTTCCTCTTGCTCTTGATCATCTTCCACCTCACGTTGCTCGGCAATCTCCGCTTGGCGGTTTTGGGCTACCAAGATAAAGGCGGAGAGGAAGATTGCCTCCAGGGAAACGATCATTGTTAGGAGACCAAAGGGAAATTTATCCCCAATTTGGACCGCAAAAATGATCCACAGTGTAAACCAAACGATGTGGATGTAGACAAAGGCCATACTCCCCGCAAAGCGCGTGATAGAGTCCGCCAATTTGGTCTCACTGTCGTGAAACTTTTTTCCAAAAAAACTATACATAATTTTTTCTATTTCTGGGAAACCTAAAGAAAAATTGACCAAACAAAAAGACATCTGTCTTTGGTAGCCTGCTTTGGTTTCCCTGTTGATATTAAGATGGTTTTCCAGCATTTGCCGGATTAGCAATCGTTTAAACGTCGGGTCCGGCGCGTTACGCCGGATGCGGCATTTCAGATGCCTAACTTGTAGCTAATTATACTCAAATTTGTGGGAAAATGCAATAGTTTGTACTAGTTTGAAAAAAATAAGGGTGGTCGTCTGGCGAGCCGCGTGTGCCGGATTCGATGGGCATCGAATCACGCAGTTCACTTTCTGACCACCCATCGAAACACTGAAGGGGTCGGACCCTCGGGCCAGCGGGGTTGACACAGGTATCAATGGCCCACGATTTCCTACTCCACCCCAGCATCTCTCAAAGTTTGGGCGGCGGGGAGGGACAACGCAATGTCGCCAGACCCTGCGCTTTGCGGCGGCAAAAGGTGCTCATGCCTTTTCCACTCCACTTGTTCGTCCTTCCCCTCCGGACTCCCAGGCTAAACGACCTCCTTTCCCCCAAGCGGTGTTACACCCATCGAACAAAACCTCAAAACACCCTGGGCTTTTGATACCTTATATTTACTGCTAGTTAAGTAAAATTGCAAGTGGGTAAAAAAGTTGGGGCAGTCACCAAAGCCTGTTAAAGCTGTCAGTGTTCTGCCCCAATATGGCGAATTACTTTTTCTCTCACCTCCTACTACCTTACCAACGTGCCCCAGAGTTAGCTGCGTGGTTTGTTCGTAACGATCCCCCGCCATAGGGCCAAACCACCAAGTGCAAAGCAACCCCCGCCTTTTGCTCGGTTACAGCTAACAAACGCTTAGGACACGCTGACACACACAAGACTACGGTGGCAAAATGTGTCAACCTGTTTATACCTTATTTAGGTTTGATATTCAAGTAAGGAAGCTTTAGTTAAGTTTTTCTTTAACTTTTTGGGAAACAAGGGAGAAATCTGCTTTTCCTTTGAGGTTT
>DATIHF010000024.1:0-2832 GCA_035480955.1 Saccharimonadales bacterium (SeqCode)
AGTTTCCCGAAGTAGAATCCGTACTTCGATTTCTGAATTTTCCCTGCCTCAGTTAAATTCCCCAATGCGCCATGAGATCGAAAAAAGAATTAAGGATCAACTAGAATTTGAACTTGGACCCAAAGGCTTGATAGTCGAGGGTGTCCTATTGTCAGAAATTTCCCAAACCGCTACCGCACCATCTCCAAGCTAGAACTAATTGTCCCAGGCAGTAAAATTTGCTATACTCAGCTTCCGCGCGGGTGTGGTTGAATGGTACAACATCTCCCTTCCAAGGAGAAAGCAGGGGTTCGATTCCCCTCACCCGCTCCAAAACCATGAAAGACTTTTTACTCATTCTTTCAGCTCTAATCACAATCTTTGCGGTTCTTCCATATATCAGTGATATTTTAAGAAAAAAAACTAAACCAAATATTACTTCTTGGATTACTTGGACTCTACTGTTCACAGTCGCGACAATCGCTGAGTTTGCTTCCGGAGAACGAAGAACAGCTTTTTTTACCGGTTCTGTAGCTGTGGAAACATTGCTAGTCGTAATTCTCGGTAATAGGTACGGGTATGCGAAATACACAAAATTTGACGCCGTCTGTCAGATCTTGGCTCTTGCTGGTTTTGTAGTTTGGTGGTTATTTAATAACCCTTTAGCAGCTGTAATTTTTGTTGTACTAATTGACTTATTGGCTTGTTTACCAACTTTGGAGCATTCTTGGTTTAGTCCAACAGAAGAAACATGGCAAACGTTTGCCTTGTCAGGTGTAGGAGCTTTTGTTGCCATATTTGCACTAACATCTTTCACCTGGACAAGCTTAATTTATCCGGTCTATCTCGTTTTAATTAATGCAATTATCACAACTCTAATTCTTTCTAGAAGACGATTTTCAATCCGTTGATTCGCAATTCCAAGCTAATTTTGTTAAAATAGCCGTACTCTGCGCCTGTAGCTCAGTGGATAGAGCACTAGTCTTCGGAACTAGGTGTCGGGGGTTCGAATCCCTCCAGGCGCGCCAGTCGTGGGGAAGTTATCTCAGTTGGTAGAGCGCTGGTTTGTGGAACCAGTTGTCACGGGTTCGAGCCCCGTACTTCCCCCCAGAACTAACCAAGCAACCAGAGCATTAGCAGTCCCTTGACAGAGTTGCTAAACTGGTTTATGATTTGCTCTCTTAAAAACTTATTTTTAAAGCAATGGAAAAACAACTTTTACCACTCATCCCAGTCAGAGACGTCGTTATTTTCCCCGGATCTGTCGCGCCAATTTCAATAAAAAGAGAGCAATCAATTGCGGCTCTTGAAGAAGCATTAGCGACTGATAAAGAGGTCTTCCTCACCATGCAAAAAAATAAAGAGGTCGATTCTCCCTCTTCTGAGGATCTTTATTTGGTAGGGACAGTTGCGAAAATCGACCAAATCCAAAGACTCCCTGATGGTATTATCAATGTTTTAGTCACTGGTGTCGCCAAGGCAAAAATCAAGGCTTTTGTCCAGGAAACTCCTTTTTTCAGAGTTGATGTAGAGGAAATCGAAGAAAAAAATTATTCTCGCGAAGAAATTGCTCCTTTGATCAAACCACTCATGGAACAATTTCGAAAACTGGTCGCTCTCGGCAAGCCGATTCCACTGGAAATTTTACCTAATTTGAACAATCTTGCTTCTCCTATTACTGCAATCGACATTATCATTTCCAATTTGGATACTAAATCAAAGGATAAACAAGCTCTTCTGGAAGAAAATGATTTGAAAAAAAGAATTAAAACAGTGCAAAAATTTGTTTCTGATGAGCTTTCAGTCCTTTCCACTGCCCGAAAAATCCAAGATCAGACCGCCGAAGAAATCGGGAAAACCGCCAAAGAAGCCTTTTTGAGGGAACAACTCAAAACTATTGAAAAAGAGCTCGGAATGAAAGAAGAAAAAGAAGAATATGCAGAACTAGAAAAGAAAATTCGCAGTAGCGGAATGCCGCCGGAAGTAGAGACCAAAGCGTTGAAAGAGCTAGATCGACTCAAGAGAGTTCCTGCTTTTTCTCCAGAAGTTTCTTACATCAGAACCTATTTGGATCTCCTTGTTGACCTCCCTTGGGGTGTAAAGTCAGAAAGCGAGATCAATGTCTCCAAAGCGGAAAAAATCCTCAATGAAGATCACTATGGTTTGAAGAAAGTTAAAGAAAGAATCCTTGAGTATCTGGCTGTGAAGAAATTAACTGGGAAAATTCGTGGACCAATCCTTTGTTTTGCTGGGCCTCCGGGAGTCGGTAAAACTTCCATCGGACGCTCAATCGCCAAAGCGATGAATCGTAAGTTTGTCAAAGTCTCTCTTGGAGGTATTCGTGACGAAGCCGAGATTCGTGGGCATCGACGCACCTATGTAGGTGCTCTACCAGGAAGAATAATTCAAGGAATTAAAGATGCGGAAACTAAAAATCCAGTTTTCATGCTTGATGAAATAGATAAACTTGGTTTTGATTTTCGAGGTGACCCGTCCTCTGCTCTGCTTGAAGCCCTCGATCCTGAACAAAACACTGACTTTTCTGACCACTATTTGGAGGTTCCTTTTGACCTGTCTGATGTTGTATTTATCACAACTGCCAACAATCTCGACACAATCCCACCAGCCCTTCGCGACCGAATGGAAGTAATCGACTTTCCAGGATACACCGAAGAAGAAAAGCTTCATATCGCCGAAGGTTTCCTGCTTCCTAAGCAAATCGAGAACCACGGTCTTACTGAAAAGCAGATTGTTTTCAAGGAAGACGCTCTAAAAAAGATAATTACCAAATACACTCGCGAAGCCGGAGTCCGTAATTTAGAAAGAGAAGTTTCGGCTGTTTGTCGAAAAGTC
>DATIHF010000025.1:0-34930 GCA_035480955.1 Saccharimonadales bacterium (SeqCode)
TTATTCGCACCTTTTGCTCACGGGTTAACGCGGATTTTCTTACCCGCCTTGTTTTTCATGCCAGCGTTTCTAATTTTGGCAAATCAATCTCTTCCAAGCGTAATCAACAATCTCAACAAAGTACTCCTCGCGGGGTTTTTCTTCGTTAACCTCTTACAAGTTTTCTCTCCAACTCTACGTTTCTATAGTCTTATCCCTTACAAAACAATTGCTTCAGAATTGCAGCAAGATGCTAAAAAGGGAGGGATAAAACAAATCTATCTTTCCGATAATTCACTAAACAACCTATCAGTAGCTCGCTATATAGCAAAGATAAATGAAGGGAATTTGCAAGTTATACTGAGATCACCTAACAAAAAAACAGAGTTGCCAGAAGAATTCCTACTAGAAACTCACTTAGGGGAGAACGGGAACTTTTTCGATCCCAAAACTTTAAAGAGCAATTATGAACTCAAAACAGTAAAAGGCTTTGTAAAGTTGGAGGACTTACCTTACAATTCATTGCGAAAGAAGCAGATTGAAGAAAAGGCCCTTCAAGACTACGCTGTAATAGTTTATAAAGCAGTTAGGAAATAAAACACAAAGTGAAATTTGAAGAATCCGCTGGCGGAATCGTCTACAAAAAGGAAAACTCAAAAACTCTAATTTTAATCACCCAACACTCGGCTCACCATGGCTGGGTTTTCCCAAAAGGTTTGATAGATAAAGGCGAAGATAAAGAGACCACGGCAGTCCGTGAAGTTAAAGAAGAAGGTGGAGTCGAGGCGAAAATAATTAAGGAGCTGCCGGCAGTGGAATATTTCTACAAATTTGAAGAACAAACCATAAAGAAGAAAGTCACCTATCTTCTGATGGAATACACTTCAGGAAATATCGCCGATCATGATTGGGAGATGGAAGATGCTCAATGGTTGGAAATTGATAAGGTAGAAGAAAAATTAAGTTACAAAACCGACAAACAAGTTTTTCAAAAAGCCCAAGAATTATTAAAATAAGGCTATTGCCACAAGCAAGTTCGATGGTATTATCCTAAAAACATGAAAAAGTGGACTGTAGTCGCCATTTTAGCCATTGCCCAGTTTGTCATGGTGCTGGATAGCACCGTGATGAATGTCTCTATTTCCCAGGTTGTTAAAGATCTAGGGACAACTGTCTCTGGTTTGCAGGCCGCGATTACTTTTTACACCCTAACTATGGCAGCCCTGATGTTGACCGGCGGCAAACTTGGTGACAAATGGGGTCGTCTCAATGCCTTTAAAATTGGGGCAGTGGTCTATGGTATCGGCTCTCTGATTACTGCACTAAGCCCAAACTTGGGTGTATTGATGTTCGGCTGGTCACTGATTGAAGGGCTCGGAGCGATCTTGATCATTCCCGCGATTGCGTCGCTGGTTGCCTACAATTATGATGGTAAGCCTCGAGTAACCGCTTTTGCGATCATCGGAGGTGTCAGTGGAGCAGCGGCAGCGGCGGGACCTTTGATTGGCGGGTTTGTCACCACTTATTTCTCCTGGCGTTATGTTTTCGCTGCCGAAACTTTGATAGTAATAGGATTACTCCTTGTTGCTAACAAAATTAAAGATCCAGGTAGACCAAAAGAAAAAATCACGATTGACCTCTCTAGCGTTTTACTTTCAGCCAGTGGAATGTTCCTTTTTGTATTTGGGCTGCTACAGAGTAAAACTTGGGGTTGGATCAGACCGCTAGCTAAACCAACCATCAATGGGCAGGAGATCGCTCCTTTTGGGATCTCGATCGTGGCTTACCTAATCGTCATTGGTTTATTTGTCCTCTGGCTCTTTTATGTCAGACAGGATGGTCTTGAGAAAAAAGGTAAGCAGGCATTACTTAAAGTTTCAATGCTGTCGATTAAAGTGCTCCGAGCCGGATTGGCAGTGTTAGCATCTCAATATTTGATTACTGCAGCAATCTTTTTCGCCATACCAATTTATTTACAAATGGTTCTTGGTCTAGACGCTTTGCAAACAGGAATCAAAATCTTTCCCCTGTCAGTTGCTTTGATACTCGCTTCAGTCGTCGGGTCGCGTTTGGCCAACAATTACCCGCCTAAGAAAATTATTCGAGTTGGACAACTAGCTCTAGTGATTGGTTCACTGCTGCTTTTTGTAGGAATAGAACCGACTTTAACAGGGGGTATATTTGGAGCTGGAATGTTTGTTGTTGGTGCGGGTTTAGGGCTTTTGGCGTCGCAGTTAGGTAACGTCAACATGTCCTCTGTTTCAGATAACGAAGCTAATGAAGCCGGAGGTTTACAAGGAACCGCGCAAAACTTGGGTTCTTCTCTAGGAACTGCTTTGATCGGCTCACTCCTAATATTTTTCTTAACTAGCAGTTTTGTTACGGCAGTCAATCAAAATCCTGACCTACCCTCGTCGGTCAAACAAGCTGTAGCTCAAGCCAGTCAAAAAGGAATTGAAATAATACCTGCCTCTCAAGTTGAGCAAATTGGACTGGATAAAGGTCTAACACAGGATCAAGCCGAGGAGTTGACCCAAACTTATACAGAATCGCAAGTTGGCAGTTTGCAGCAAGCAATGTTTTTCGTGGTGATATTTGCAGTTCTTTCATTCATCCTATCCAGAAATATTCCCGATAAAATTGTGGCTAAAAAGTAGTAAAGCTAGTGTATAATAGGTCTCGCCCCTGGAGGGGTCACATAGTGGTCTAGTGTACCGCGTTGGAAACGCGGCGTGCTCGCAAGGGTACCGTGGGTTCGAATCCCACCCCCTCCGCCAGAAGAACAGTAAGACTAGCTTGGCAGATTTATTACCGGCTTAAGAATTGTAGTGGGATTAGCCCTCATTCCACCCCCCTCCGCCAGAATTTCTTGCCTTCACCAATACAATCAACTATTATCCTCAAGATGGAACGTTCAAGCCAAATAGATGAAGTTAAATCAAAAATTGACATAGTTCAACTGGTTGGTGGTTATGTCGCTCTAAAAAAAGCCGGCCGCAACTACAAAGGTCTTTGTCCCTTTCACTCTGAAAAAACCCCTTCTTTTATGGTTTCCGCTGAGAGACAGATCTTCAAATGCTTTGGCTGTAATGAAGGTGGGGACGCCATAACTTTTTACCAAAAGATTGAAGGGCTAGAATTTGGCCAAGCTCTCAAGGCGCTAGCTGACAAAGTTGGAGTTAGACTAGCTGACTACCAACCAAACCCAGCCGAAAAACAAAGAGATACCTTTCTGCAAATCAATGAAAAAACTGCAGAGTTTTACCATTATCTTTTGGCTAAGCATCCGAGTGGTAAAAAAGCCTTGGAGTATTTAAAAAATCGAGGCTTAAATGAGAAAACGATTGATGATTGGCAATTGGGCTTTGCACCAGATTCTTGGGACACAACTTTCAAATTTTTAATTAAGAAAAAATTTGAGCCCAAAGACATCACTGCTTCGGGAATTGCTCTACCTTCGACCGGTAGAGGAGCCTACGATCGTTTTCGCAAAAGGATCATGTTTCCAATTCGCAATATCGCCGGCTCCACCGTTGCCTTTTCTGGCCGAATCTTTGGTGAAGGAGAGCCAAAGTATCTCAACTCACCGGATAACCTGCTTTTCAACAAAAGCAACAATTTATTCGGAATCGATAAAGCCAAAATCGAGATCAAAAGAGAAAACCAAGCAGTTCTGGTTGAAGGCAACTTGGACGTAATTTCTTCTCACCAGGCAGGGGTGACAAACGTTGTCGCCCCACTAGGCACTGCATTGACGGAGAAACAAGTCGACCTAATGCGTCGTTTTGCCAGTGAGTTGGTTGTTAGTTTTGATCAGGATAGTGCGGGCTACGCTGCCTCTTTGAGAGTCGTTGAGTTAGCTGAAAAAGCCGGACTAACTTTGAAACTAACTGAGATTGCCGGCAAAGATCCGGATGAACTAATTAAGAAAGACCCCAAAGCCTGGAAGGAAGCAATTAAAAACTCAGTGCCGATTTATGATTTTTTGATTAATAATTTGCTAGAGCGCTACTCTAATCAGAGTCCTGAATCTTTTCGCAAAATTACCAAAGAAATACTTCCCTACCTAAATAAAATCGATAATGAGCTAACTCTTTCTCATTATGAAAGGCTCCTAGCTACTAAACTCTCTGTCAGTGAAGAGTCTGTTAAAAAAGAATTAGCCAAGCAAGGCTCTCCAACCCCAGTAAAAGGCGAAGAAAAAGTAGAGACAGAAAAAAAGATTATCGCTGAGAAAATCCGCGTTGAGACCTATTTGTTAGAGTTAATTTTACAAAGCCAGACTCTTCCGAAAGAAGTTAGCTCAGAGGATTTTGAAGTGAGGAGGTTGCGCAACATTTTTGAAATCCTCCAAAAGAGTTCAACTAATTTTCAGTTCTCACTAAAGAGCTTAAAAGTTCCCGAGGAACTTCAAGAAATTTTTGACCGCCTTACCCTCGCCGAATTGGCCTCAGAAAGCGTCAAAAACAGCCAAAGTTTACAGCGGGAAATTGACACTTGCGTAAGGCGATTAAAGGAGTTAAACTTACGAACTGAGCTTAAAAAAGTAAGTTTAGCAATCAAGCAAGCTGAAATTGCAAGAAATAATTCTCAAATAGATTCTTTATCCAAAAATTTCCAAGAACTTTCCGAGCAGCTTGCATTGCTTGAAAAAGAAAAAGAATTTATCTAAATTAAAAAATATGGCCAAAGCAGATTCTCCGATCCAAGAACTGATCAATCGGGGTAGGGAGCAGGGGTTTGTTACACAAGAAGAGATTCTCGCGCTTTTTCCTGAAGCTGAAAGTAATGTTGAAGAACTAGATGATCTCTACAGTCGCTTGGCTGAAGAGGGAGTTGATGTTTTCGACACTGCTGAAGAGGATCAAAAACAAAGCGAACTCGAGAAAGAACTCGAGATCATCTCCGCCGTTGAAGAAGCCCAAATCACCGACCCAGTAAGAATGTATTTGAAAGAAATAGGGCGTATCCCTTTGCTTAACGCTGCTCAAGAAGTTGATCTGGCCCAAAGAGCCGAAAAAGGCGACATCGAAGCAGTTGAGCGTCTCACCCAAGCCAACCTTAGGCTAGTAGTTTCAATCGCCAAAAAATACGTAGGTCGTGGGTTAACCCTGCTTGATTTGATTCAAGAAGGAAATATTGGCTTGATCCGCGCAGTGGAGAAATTTGATTGGCGAAAGGGGTATAAATTCTCTACTTACGCGACCTGGTGGATCCGTCAAGCAATCACTCGGGCAATCGCTGATCAAGCCCGTACAATCCGTATTCCGGTGCACATGGTCGAAACTATTAATCGTTTTATCCGTACGAGCCGAAAATTGATGCAAGAGCTTGGTCGGGAAGCAACGCCTGAGGAAATCGCTAAAGAAATGGGAATTGAGCCCGATAAAGTTCGCGAGATCATCAAAGTTTCCCAAGAACCAACTTCGTTGGAAGCTCCAGTTGGAGAAGAAAAAGACTCTACTCTGGGAGATTTCATTCCTGACGATGAGATCAGACCTGAGGATCAAGCAAGTGCAGAGTTGCTGAAAGCACATCTCTCTGAAGTGCTCGATACTCTCAATGATCGTGAGAAAAAAGTCTTGAAGCTCCGTTTTGGTTTGGAGGACGGTCGCCAACGTACTTTGGAGGAAGTGGGTAAAGAATTTGGTGTGACTCGTGAACGAATACGACAGATCGAAGCTAAGGCACTAAGAAAACTGCGTCACCCCACCCGTTCGAAAAAATTAAAAGATTACTTAGAGTAGTAATTTGCAGGCAAAGACTTTTTACATTAAAATATCCAGTCAATGGGATTCAAATCACCGACTCATGGGGAACTCGACTACACCCAAGTAATTGAAAAAATCGCTGAGTATATCAAAGAAGACTCTGATTCAGTTTATAAAATCATTGTTGGATCAGACTCTGAAGCCAAAACTGGCGATGTTGATTTTGTGACCGCTCTGATCGTTCACCGCTTGGGAAAAGGCGGTATTTATTTTTGGCAAAAGCAGAAAATCAAAAACCAGCACAATATGCATCAGCGCATTGCCCGAGAAGCTCAGATGTCACTTGAGCTAGCCTGGAAAGTACGCGACGATTTCCAGCACAATGGCCTCTCCGCTTACGAGCCTGAGGTACATATTGATATCGGTATGGAGGGTGTCAGTAGAGATATGGTGAAGTGGGTAACGGGAATGATCCTCGGTAGTGGTTTTGCCTTCAAAATTAAACCTGAGAGTTTCGCGGCCTCCAAGGTCGCGGATCGCTACACCTAAACTATTTTTTAGATTTTCCCAAGGGTATTAATTTTCTAATTCGTTTGAAATAAGAGGACTTTTTGGCGATTTTTTCTTCATAAGAGCCTTCCATCAAGGCAGCTACCCAAGCGGTTTCCTGATAATCAGCTAGTATGATTTTCATCAAAACAGTTAAAGGAACCGCTAGAATTGCCCCTACTGGCCCGAAAACCCAAAACCAAAAAATAAATGCAATGAGAACAGCCGCCATCGAAAGTTGGTTGTTCCTACCCTGGATCGAAGGTTCAACAATATACTCAGCCGCAATAATTAATAAAATCATCGCAACGATAATTATCAGAGCAGGGATGACCCCACCCAGGGCGAGAGCTAAAAAGACCGGTGGTATGGAAGCAATGATCAGACCAATGTAGGGGACAAAGCACAGAATAAAAGTCAGCAGACCCCAAACTAAGGCAGTAGGGATTCCGAGAAGCAGTAAAACTAAGGTAAAGGGAATCGCAATAAAAAGATTGGTTTTCGCTCTACCGATAATATAAATGATGATGCTTTCAGCAAAGTACTGAAAGCGGCTGAGGTTGGGATTATCTTTAATAAGTTCAGATTTTGACAGTGCGGACATAGAGTCAAACTGAATCAGAAACAGCAAGGCTAAAAAGGGGACAAAAAATAGATAAATAAAAATACTGCCAAAGCTTTGCAAAAGAAGCGTGATGAAATGCAAAATTGCATCCGGACTCAAAGCCGACAGGCCATCAGATAAACTTGTGTGGCTGAAACCCAAACTCTGTAGAGTTGCTTCAACTGAAGCTTTAAAGCCTGCGGTATAGGCAGACAGGGATTCTCTTAGGTTAGCAAAGGCCCAGCTGAAAAAAGTTACTAAAACTACTGTAGCCAAGATAAAACTCACAATCATCAAAAAAATCGAGAGACCACTGCTGAAACCCCGAGCGCGGAACCAGCGAAAAATTGGGGTGAGCAATATTGACAAAAAGAGAGCCATCAGAAGTGGGGCAATCAAATCCTTTGCGATAAACCTCACACCGAAGAGCACAATAAAAAAAGCCGCCATGGTTATTAGTACCCCGCTAATTGAAGAAAGCTCTTGCTCTTTCAATAAAAAGTTTTGTTTTGCTTTTGCCATTGGTCTGCATTATACACGCATAATCCAAACCTGGTTGCTTTTGGATTAGCTTTGTGTATAATATTTCAGTCTTGAGTATCATTCCCCGGTAGCTCAATGGTAGAGCAGGCGACTGTTAATCGTCTGGTTGTAGGTTCGAATCCTACCCGGGGAGCCAGAAAAAGGCGACTGAACTAGTTTCAGGCGTCTTTTCTAGTTTTACGGATGAGAACCTACGTGAGAATCCTATGACTGCGTCTCCAGAATGCTTCAACATTCTACCCGGGGAGCCATTTAGCCCATAGCATTTACATTCCCTTTGATTTTTGTTAGAATACCATCGCCATAAGTAAACCCAAGAAAGGAGGAAGACTGTGGCAAAGCTATACGCGACAATACAGCTGCACGGTATCGGTTGGGAGGACGATTCTCTCTGGAAGTATCCAGGTGAGGACGTTTACAAGAGCTCTGCAAAGTAATCGCAAGGGCGGTTGCGAACGACGGCCGATTTATCAGCCCTTCGAAGACATTCAGCATTGAAATACGAGGCTTCGATCCTCTCGTGAAAGGGGTATTGGTAGGTTGGCCTTTCGATCCTGAGTCTGAGATTACCATCCAGTAACTCTGGAAAGGGCTTCAACTGCACTGTGTCAGCAGTTAAATAGAGGAACCGCACCTGATCTTCGGCGGTTCCTTACCTTTTTCTAAATACTTTGATAGTACTTACCCTCATACTCAACCAAAACGAGCCATTTACCCCATAGTATTGACTTTACAAGTTAAACTTGCTAAAATTTTCCAATCCTTAAGTGTAATTGTAGAGAAAGGAAGGGTCTGATGACGCGTTCGCAGGACACAGGTCGCGACGAAGAGCGGGTCCTTCTCCCCCGCAAGATGGATCCGGAAACACGCCGGGTTCTGGACGGGGTGGGGCTAATATGGGAAGGAGAAAGACCAGTAGACTTCCTAACAGTCCAGTGGTGGGCACAACTCCCAAAGGGTTGGCGCCAAGTTTTCGTCGGCGAAGGCCCCCGCAGGAGCTGCTATTTAGTCGACCAGAAAGGTCAGCGTCGAGTGTCGGTGGACACTAATCGGCATAGCGACAATGCGGCCATTCGTGCAATCAACCGCTTCTCGGTCGTTGGCCAAGGGGCATATACCAAGGATCGCTCGGCGGTTTTTGGCCAGGTGATGGACCGCAGCGGCGTCCCCACCCCCGAAGACTGGAACAGTCTTGGTCAGGTGATTCACACGACTGAGGATGTTCCGACGAAGACTGCCTACTCCGCGACTGGTGACGAGGAGATGGCAGCACGCAAGCTCGCCGAGGAGTGGTTGGACCAGAATTACCCCGACTGGAGAAATCCTGCGGCATACTGGGACTGATCACTGGAAAACAAGAAAGTAGTAAGAGCCCCGCTTTGCAACCAGCAAAGATTGGGGCTTCTTTATTTTCCCAAATACTTTGATATTAATTCCCAACATAATCGACCAGAGCGAGCTGTAAATAGATTTATTAGGGTCAATCAGTTATAATCAAAAACGAAAGGAGGTACTTATGAACGGAACAGTAAAGACAAAAACAGAAAAAGGTTTTGGATTTATCTCACGTGAAGGCGAAGATAAAGATCTTTTCTTCCACTCAAACGATCTTGATGGCGTGACTTTTGATGAACTTCAAGTTGGCGCAGCAGTTGAGTTTGAAGTTGTCCAAGGTGATAAAGGTCCTAGTGCAAAGAATGTAAAACTTGCTTAAGTAGCGATCTAAGTTTCTACTACAAAAACTAGTCTGTAAGGCTAGTTTTTTGTTGGTTTTGTTAATCCAGTGTGTGAAAGGTTTTAACCCCCTCAAACAATTTGAACAATAAACCCATAGTCCTTGCACTTTAACCTCAAATCTGCTATAATTTCCTTAATTTCTTTGTTCTTTCAAAAACACCACTATACGTGGTAAGAAAGTTGAGTGAAACGTGGGTAAGGTTATCAGCGATCTCTCGCACAAGTTTGGAGGTATCAAGGTTCACACCTTGGTCGGTCACACTCGACCAGATCTTGACGTTTTGTTGGGTTTTTACCTGGCAGAGTGCTTCGGTCTCTGTACTCCTGACGTTCGTTACGAATTTGTTCGTTCGGGAGAAACTTTGGCAGGGTCCGCGGCTAATCCAAGAATTCTCCATATCGACACCGGTCGAGGAGAGTACGACACCCACGGGAAAGCTTTGGGGGAAACCTGCAGTGCTGAGCTCTTGGCGAAGAAACTAGGAGTCAACACACTGCCGGGAATCGCGGAGCTCCTCGCTTGGGTCAACGAGTTTGACGCTGGTCGACAGGCGGACTTTCCGCCGACGGATCTCTTCCACCACGTTAAGAGGATCCCGAACCGCAACACTGTGGATGGGGTCACCAACTGGGAGAAGGTCGTCGAGCAGACCTATGAGTGCTTTGACAGCGTTCGTGAAAGCGCTAAATCCGCCCATCTTAATCAGCAGGCATTTCCCGACACAACGGGGTTTCACGTTACAGCTGATGGCCTGGTGGTCTGGATGCTTGGGAAGCAACCCTACCTGAAAGACGCTGCTTTCAAAGCAGGGGTCGATGTGGTGGTTTGGACTCAGCCGGTCAACAGCCACTATTACGTGGGGATCGCGGTCAACGCACTGCGAAAGTGCGCAAGCGAGGTGGATTTGGAGCGGAGGAACATCAGTCTCAGAGCAGTGGTCGAACTCCTGCGTCTCGCGGAAGCCAACGGCCGGGGACTGAGAGTTTCCGATGCGGACTTGGTGGGTTACGACTCAGCCAAAGTTCCTGGTTGGTTTCTACACGATTCAGAGAGACTTGTTCTCTGTGGATCGGGTACCCATCCACTAGACAAGGATGAATGTACCAAGCTGTCCGCGGAGCAGATCTTCAAGATTGTGCTCATCGGCCTTGGAGAAAAAGTATAGAAAAGAGACAAGATCCGGTTCTAAGGCTACCGACAACAGCCTTTTTCTAAAGTCAGTCTTTGATTAGGTTGGTTTTAGACAAGTAATCCCGGTAACCCGGGATTTTTTGTTGGGAAAATTTGTTTATTGTTCTTCACCGATTATTTTCTTAAGTTGGCTAGTTTTTTCTGTGGTCCAGTTTGCTGGTGGTACAATTTTGGCCCAAACATCAGTGGCTTTACTGCCGTAAGCGTGCCCATGACCAGGATAGCCAGTGGAAAACATTAGATCAACACTAACCTGGGCAAAAGTTACCACTGGATACCAAGTCATGTTGGGTAAGACATCAGTGCCGCGAGGCTCTTTGAGCCAATCAGGTTTGCGAAAAAGCAAACGGCCACTCCACCAGACGATTGGGTCAGTGGCATGCTGCAGATAGACGATGCGTGGGTTAGTCCAAGTAGTCATCGGGTGATCTAAGTCGGTTGGTTCAGCTGCAAAACGCACTGCCGCACCAGAGTCATAAACAGGTAATCTTTCCAAACTCCCTTGCTCTCGATCAGCAGTAAACTCGCGATGAAGTTGATTGGAGAAAACTGGCCCGACCAACAGAATCCCGTCGGTTCGTGATTGCATATCCGCGATTCCAGAAAAAGCCGACTCGGAACCAAAAGATCCTAAGCTTTCCCCATAAACTAAAAGTTTTGGCCGAGACTCTTTCGGAAGTTTTGACCATACTTCATAGACACTATTAATCATCGCCCGGCCTGCTTCTTTAGCCTTGTCCGCGTCAACCAAGAAAGACAACCAACTCGGTAGAAAAGAATACTGGGTGGCGACAGTTGCCGTGTCACCGTTGTACATATACTCAAGAGAGGAGACTGGGTTGTTGTTGACCCAGCCACTGCCAGTGGAGGTCACCACTAGCAAAACTTTCCGATCCATCGCGTGAGTGCGCTCGATTTCTTTGATAACCAAATCGGCTCGGCCTTGAGCCGAGTCGGCTGACTCGATACCAGCGTAGAGGCGGATGGGTTGCAGAGGCTTTGTGTTGTTAAACTTTTCTAATTCAGGCAAGGGAGTGGTTCGCGAAACGAAATCCCGGCCTTTTAACCCTAGAGAATCCCAGGAGATCAGAGAGTCCTTACTACCAGAAACAAATGGTGTAGTCGGCTGCTCAACCCCGGGAGTAGTAGTGTCATTGTTGACACTGAAAGCTTGGTTGGCAACTTTAACAAAGTTTTCAAACAAGACTCCATTGACCACAAAAATTACCAAGAAGGAGACTAGCACTGCGGCGATGGTGTAGGCAAGTGCTGGGGAAATAAAGCGCAACAATTGTTTTTTTAAAAAAAGAAAGGTGAGGCGAACCAGGCGGAAAATTAGAGTTAAAAGCAAGGCAATTAGTAAAGTGGTGAGTATCACTCCGAGAAGATGAAAACCATCGGCTGGAGCGGTGCCAACTAGGCGCCGAGTTTCTTGTTGCCAGTTGAAACTGAGATAAGAAAAAAAGAAAATAAACAAAACTCCCGCGACTACCAAACCTTGCCAGGCTCGCGCTTTGGTTAATTTTTTAGGTTCTTTTCTGACTAACTTTCGAACAATTAAGCTAGCTAAAAAGCCGAGACCGTAACCAACCGCGACGGAGACCCCACTGACCAAACCTTGCAATAACCAAACTCTTGGTAAGAGAGAAGGAGTCAGAGATAAGCAGAAAAAGACCAGCGCGAAAAGCAGTCCAAAGTAATTAAAATGCTGTCGCAACCAAACCAGATAGCGAGCAAAGATCTTCATAAATTTGGCTAATCATACTTGAACACAAAGGCAATAACAATAAGGACCTTTGAATAAACATTATAAGTTAAACTAGACTCTTGCATTTTCTGGATTTGCTTTATAATAGAGCCGTGGAAACAGCTGTTAAAAAGCAAAAAATCAGTGTGATGGGAGCCGCCTTTCTCGGAATTGGCGCAATGGTTGGAGCGGGAATCTTTGCCCTTTTGGGTGAAGCAGGGGTAGTGGCCGGTAGTGCGGTCTGGTTGTCTTTTCTTATCGCTGGGATTATCGCCCTTTTTCAAGGGTACTCTTTTGCCAAGCTCGGAACAAAATTCCCCTCTCGTGGTGGGACAATTGAATTTTTAGTGCAAAGCTTTGGTAACGGGCATATCACCGGAGTGGTCTCCTGGCTTCTTTACATGGCGGCCTTAATAGTTGGGGCGATGGTGGCGGTTGCTTTTGGTAGCTACGCTAGTCAGCTCTTTTTTGGGGCAAATGCTTCGCCACAAGTTGCCAAACTTCTCTCAGTGATTATCGTTGGTATAATGGCTTGGCTAAACTTGGAAAGTGGTGCGGCGGTGGCCAAAGTACAAAAGCTGATAGTTTGGGTAGTGATAGCAATTTTGGGTGGTTTTGCGTTTATTACAATTCGCAACGCTGACTTTACCTTGTTGGCACCGTCTGGTTATCCACCAGCCACCGACATTATCTCGAGTGTGGCGCTGACCTTTTTTGCCTTTCTTGGTTTTTCAGTGGTGGCTTTTGCCGCGGGAGATATGGAAAACCCTAAAAAAGAACTTCCTAAAGCAATGTACCTTTCCCTGGGAGTGACTACACTACTTTATGTCGCCATCGCCATTGGAGTTTTCGGCATGTTGCCGTTGGAGCAGGTAATTGCTTCCGGGGACACGGCTATTGCCGAAGCGGCTAAACCAATTCTCGGTAACGCTGGTTTTGTGATCATGACCATTGCCGCTTGTTTCTCAACTTCCTCAGCGGTCAACTCGCAATTTTTTGGGGCAACCAATTTGACTGGTTACTTAGCCCAAATTGGTCAATTTCCTAAACAGTTTGGTGACAGAGTTGCTTCGGAAGGGACAATGGGAACGGTTATTTCAGCCTTAATAATCGCTCTCTTTGCGCTCTTTCTCGATCTCTCCTCGATTGCCTCAATCGGAAGCTGTGTAGCTTTAATCATCTTCATGATGGTTGGGATCGGGCACTTGAGGATTACTAAAAAAACCGGCGCCAACCGTCCCCTGCTTTACATCGGAATCCTATCAGTTTTAGTTACCCTGGTTCTTTATTCGTACACAACTCTTCTTGGCCAACCGGAAACATTGAGATTATTAGCAATTCTATTAGTCGGAGCAGTTTTAGTTGACCGCTTCTGGAGAAGCGTGCCACTATTAAGAAAGTAAATTATGGCTCAAGCAAAAAAACAGCAAACAATTAAAGAATTAGCCGAAGAGACCGCGTTGAAGTTTTTTATTCCAGTGGGTCTGGTAGCGGGATTTATTGGTTACGTTTATAACTCGGGTCACAACCCTCTGCCGGTTCTTGGTCTTCACTCAATAGGTTTCCCCATCATTGTTGCTGCAATACTGGTCACTTTCATTTTCTTCGCTTACGGCTACCTTAAAAGTCTTGCAGTTGAATCAAATAAAACAATCCAGCAGATTGCTACCCCGAAAAATTGTTTTGATACCTTTGCCCTTTCTCTACCACACGCTCTTCTAGCGGCCGTTGTTTCAGGGTTGTTTATTGTGGTACTAAATTACGCCTTTAAAGGGTTAACGCTGGACCCACTCTCATCTTCTTTTATCCTTGGACTCGCCGCGGCGATCATTGTTTACTTAGTTATCACTTTAGCGATGAGTGTCACTATCGAAGCTGTTACCGCAGTAGTGATCAGCTTCCTTTTAGTAGGAGTATTGGCTAGCATGTTGGCCACTGACAATGAAAACTGGTGGCAAGTTAATTTCAGCTACTTAGGAACCTTTGAGTCAGGAGTTACGAAAATTTTCAACGCTACACTAGTGATTACAAGTTTGGTTATGTTGGTTTTGGTGAACTTCTTATTTGACAGCGTAAAAGAAAAAATAACAGAAGATAAGAGAGTTAAAAGTAAGAATTTCCAACGGGTGAAAAGACTTTTTATAATTGCCGCGATTTCTTTAGGGGGAGTGGGGCTTTTTTCTTACTCTCGCTCACCACTATTTCATGACTTGAGTGCTATGGTACTGGCAATTTGCTTTGGGGTAATGATGGTGTCAATGCGTTTATTTTTACCAATTTTCCCAAAAGCCTTTTACACAATATCCTACATTATTGCCTTTGCAATGGTTTTTGGTTGGGTATTCCTCTTAAACGGAATCAATTACATTAACCTAACCGCCTTCGAGCTTTTAGCGGCAGTCTTTTGTGGAATTTGGATTGGCCTTTTCCTAAGAAATATTAGCCTTTTTGCCAAAGAAACTTCTTAACCTAGAAGCTTGGCTTTTTGTGCGGCAAACTCTTCCTCGGTGAGAATCCCTTGGTCTTTTAATTTAGCAAGTTCTTGAAGCTGAGTCACAGTATCAGTTCCAGCTGTCCCAGCGCTCGCTTGTGGTGCTGCGGCCGCTTGGGCCTCATAGGCTTGCTGATCTTGTGCAGCCCACTTTTGCTGTTGGTGACGTGAAACTGCGTTTGCTGTTCCTACTACTGCGGCTGTTCGAGCCATACCACGAAGTAATCCCATTTACTTAACCCCCCTTCCCTTCCAGCTCAACGGCTGCTTCGGGATGGATACGCCCTTCAGCAACTAAAACACCGTTGGCTTTAATCAAAGCTTCTTTTAAAGGTTTCGCCCAAAGCTGTTCTATCACAAGTAACCCGGCAGAGGTGTTGTTTTCCAGTAAATCGGCCACTTCGTCGATATCTTTTTTATCGACGAGTTCTGGATTGCCTTTGTATTTTTGGGAAAATTCAGTGATGTAGCCGTCTCCTGACTCAGTTAGGGAAGCTTGGGTAACGTTTCCTTTAGCGTCTTTGACTACTAGAGCGAGGGCGACAAGTCCAATGACACCTTTATCGATCGCGTCTCCGATTGCTTTCAAAATACTCCCGTCAAATTTATTTCCTTCAAAACCGACAATAATATAATCAATCGGTCCTCTCATAATGGTTACTCCTTTTTAAGTTAAATAATAAGCTTGGGCTTTGCCATTGTAGCCACTAGTCAAGCAAAAAACAAGTAGTAAAAATGTTGCTAAAAGTTGACACGGGGTGGTAGTTTAGTGGTGATGAAACAAGAAAAACAGAGAAGGGAGGTGAGAAGGAAAAAATGGCAAAAACACTAAAAGTGACTGGAATTGACGCAACAACTCTCGGAGTTTATGTGGGGACTTTCTACGCTCTGCTAGGCGTGGCGATTGGTTTGGTCCTCTCTTTTGGTACCACCTTTAAAGCCTGGTTTGGAGCTACTGGCTACGGCTTTTTCCAAGGTTTAGGACTCGGGCTTTCAGTTGGATTTTTCAGTATTATCCTTTACCCAATAATTTACTTCATTATTGGCTGGATCCAGGGTTGGGTCTTCGGAATTATTTTTAACGCGGTAACTGCAACTATGGGTGGGATAAAACTAGAGACAGAGTAGAGAGAAGCTTGAGAAACAAAAAAACCCTCGCCATTAGTGCGGGGGTTTTTTAATTAAAAAAATTTAAGCTGAGCGTGGTTTGAAGGCTCGGAAAATACTTCCAAAGCCAAATACCAAAATAGTCAGACCAAAGATTATTTGTGAAAGTCCAACAGTGGCAACTGGGTAAGCGAAAAGGAAAATTCCTACTATCAGGCTAAAGATTCCTCCAAGGAGAGAAACTTGCCCTGCCTCAGAAGCTTCTTTGTCAGTAACAGCAACAATCATCTGGATGATTCCAGAAACTATACTCCAGATCGCAAAAAGAACTACCAGGACTCTAAGAGTTTCTTCAGGATTGCCTCGAATCAGTAGACCAAAAGCGCCAAAAACGATTCCTAAAATAAACAACCCGGCGAAATTTTCTCGATTGAAAAAACTTCCTAGAATCAAAATAATTGACTCAAGGATCAAAAAGACTCCAACCAACCAGGTTATTGCTACGAGAGATTTGATCGGCCAAACAAGAATCGCTAAACCAAAAGCTATTGCAACCAAACCTTGAAGTAAGATCAACCACCAAGAAGGGTTTTTCATAGTTAGGCTGCTTCACCTTTAAACATAAAGGACCCGACTATTGATATGATCCCACCAACGATGATCAAGAATCCTAGAGTTCTTAAAAGTACGGCAGCAGAAAAAGCGGCATTACCTAAAACTGCAAGACCGACCAAAACGTAGATTATTCCCAGAAGTAGACTACCCCAGGACCAATCGAACTTGTTGGTAGCGTCTTTGCGACCCAGAAAAATGCGCACTCCACCGTTGAAAATAAAGGCAAAGCCAATAAAGTAGGTAAGAAAACCTACGGTAAAGATAGTGGAGAGAACAGGAGAGTTTAGAACAACTAAACCAGCGATAATACCAAGTATTCCACCCGCCAACTTCCAGCCTCGGTGCTCGACCGTTGAAGAGAAAATCGAAGAAACAATGTCAACTGTTCCTGCAACAAGCCAATAGAGACCCAAAACCTGTATCAAACGCAGAGTAGTAAGACCAGTGTTGGTCAAAAGAAACCAACCTATAAAAACAAGAATGATGCCAGTGACTATTCCAAGCCACCAAATGGAACTTTGATTTTTCATTTTTTAAAGACCCTCCTAAATTGGAATATAAGCCCCATGAAAAACTTTGTCAATAGAGTAAATATAACCAAGAGGTAGTAGAATTTAAAGCAGTACAAACAAAATTATAAGATAAACGAGATTGACAAATAAACAAAATAGTAGTAACTATAAGTACATGAATTCCACACTACTAATTTGGGTAAAAACTATTATTGTCGGTCTGCTTTTATGGATTGGGTTTTTCTCTGTTTGGTTTACCAATGATATTTACAATAAAGATAACTTCACCCAGACCTTAACTTCAGTTTTAAAAGACGAAGAGGTCCGGCAGGCAGTCGCCGACCAAATGGTGGCTAATTTTTCTGATAAGTTCCCAATTTTAGGAAAGGTGCTGGGTCCAACTCTAAACAAGACTTTTGTTGGGGTGTTGGGCTCAGATTTGTTTGATAAAGTTTACTCAAAACTTGCTTCTGGAACTTATGACCAACTAACTAGTACACGACCAAAAGCAGTTGTTATCAATGTAGGAGACGCGACTAATTTTCTCTCACCTTTGCTTGAAAAAGCCGCACCAGAGCTTTCTCAAAAGCTGTCTGAGCTTCCTAGTGAGGTAGTAATTATCAAAGCGGGGCAAATCCCGAACATTGCTGCTGCGGCAAGCTTCATTACTACTTTTGGACGAGGCGCCTTGGTGCTGGGAATTGTCTTACTCGCTTACTTTTTCTTTCAGGCCAAGAGTTTTGTTCTGCGAAAGGAGTTTTCTCAAAAGTTGGGGATCGTTATTGCGGTCTCTTCCGCAACAGTTTATCTAACTCTAGGGGCTGCCAAAACTTACGCGATTTCTCAGGCTAATACTCCAGCCGGAGAAACGATTATTAAAAAGCTCTATGAGGTTTTTACAGTCGATCTAGCTAATTTCGCCGCCCTCTTTGTAGTGGTGGGAATTGGGGTTTTGGTAATCTCTAGCATTATTAAACAAAAGGCCAAAGCCTAATCGTCTTTTTTGGCAATATCTCCAAACTCTCTGTAGAGTTTCGTAATTTTTGGGTCAATGACAACTTGGCAGTAAGGTGCGGAAGGATTTTTCGCATAGTAGTCGAGATGATAGTCCTCAGCCTTATAAAAATTTTCAAATGGAGAAAGCTCGGTTACTACTTTGTTTTTATACATTCCGGATTTATTGATCTCCTCAACAACGTTTTCAGCAGTTTTTTTCTGAGAGTCATCATGGTAAAAAATTACTGAACGATACTGTGTACCGACGTCGGCTCCTTGCTGGTTCATCGTTGTAGGATCGTGGAGGTGAAAGAAAACCTCTAGGAGCTTCTCAAAAGAGATTACCTTGGGATCAAATTCGAGCTGGATCGCCTCAGCGTGTTTGGTTCGTCCAGAAGAAACTGCTTCATAACTTGGGGATTCCATTTCTCCACCCGAGTAGCCAGGAGTAACTTTCTCAACGCCTTTCAAGCGCTTGAAAATTGCTTCGGTGCACCAAAAACACCCACCAGCTAGAGTTGCAGTTTCCATGAGTGGCATTATCGGAGATTTGCCAAAAGTTTGCAAGAAACGCTTGCTTGTTTATTGGCAAAAAGAGAAGTCTTCTATATACTTGATCACTTCTTTACTAACAATTATGAGAATCGCACAAATAGCGCCAATTGCCGAGAGAGTACCGCCAAAAAAATATGGAGGTACTGAGAGAGTGGTCGACGCCCTGACCAATGAGCTAGTCGATCGAGGCCACGAGGTCACTCTTTTTGCCAGTGGAGATTCCTCTACCAAAGCAAAGCTGGTCTCAGTTTTTCCCAGGGCAACTAGAGAAGCAGGTGTCAAAGATCCCCACGGTATCAATGAATGGTCGCTCCTTAATATAGTCAATGCTTATAAAAGACAAGGAGAGTTTGACATCATCCATGACCATAATTTACCCATTAGCGCACTTTCAGCAAACTTTGCTAACACTAATGTAGTGGCTACTATTCATGGTCCGATCAGCTTAGCGAGTAAAAAAGTTTACTCAACACTAGACAAGGTCAACTTAATCACAATATCTGATTCGCAAAGACGTCAGGGACAGGGAATTAATATTTATGAGACTGTTCACCACGGACTCAACTTTGAAAACTTTCCCTTGGGTGAAACTTCAGAAAACTTTTTACTTTTTGTCGGCCGGATCTCCTTTGACAAAGGTCTCCACCACGCGATTGAGATTGCCCAATTTTTGAATATCAAACTCGTGATTGCGGCTAAGCTTGACCTAGCCGATAAAAAATACTTTGATGAGTACATCGCACCCAGCCTTTCTGACGGTATGATTGAGTGGGTTGGGGAGGTGAGTGAAGTTGAAAGAAATCAACTCTATTCTAAAGCACTTTGTTTGATCAACCCCATCACTTGGCCAGAACCTTTTGGTTTGACGATGATTGAGGCCATGGCCTGTGGCTGTCCAGTAGTTGCCTTTAACCACGGTTCGGTTGCTGAAATCGTTGTTCCGGGGGCGACTGGGTTTATCGCTAATGATGTCGAAGAGATGATTGAATCTGTCATAGAAGTTGCTAGAATAGATAGAAGAGAGACCGCTCTCTACGCTCGGGCTAATTTTAATTCCCAAACAATGACGGACAAATATGAAAGAATTTATCAACAAATTCTCGCAAATCAAAACACAAACGCTCTCCAGAGTAAAATCTCGCCGACGCAGCTCGATTTACTACTGGAGACTAGGTCTCTCTACCGTCAAAAACCTCGAAACTGAAAACGGAATCCTCGCCTCTGGCAAAAACGAACTCTACGGAGCAATCTTTGGTCGAGATAGTCTCATAACTTCACTCAAACTTCTTAAGGCTTACCAAAAAACTAAAGATAAATACCTTCTCCGACTGGTTCGTAAGTCTCTGCTGACACTTTCTAATCTGCAGGGTAAAGAGATCAATATCGAAAGTGGAGAAGAACCTGGAAAAATCATTCACGAGTATCGCCCCAGCAATCACGAACACCTTACCAAACAACTTCCTCGACCCTGGTATGTTTACCCTGACCAGACAATGAAAAATTACGATAGTGTTGACGCGACGAGCCTTTACCTCATCGCAGTTTATCGTTACTTCCAAGCAAGTTTAGATAAAGAGTTTCTTGATTTGGTACTAGACAATGTTGAGCAAGCTCTCAGTTGGACCTTTGTCCACGCTGATTCAAATGATGATGGTTTCATTGACTACTTTCTTAAAAAAGAACGCCAGTCTGGAGGTTTGGTCAACCAAAACTGGATGGACTCTACCGAGGCCTCTTTCCATGAAGACGGTACTAAAGTTGTTTACCCCTTAGCACCAGTCGAAGCGCAAGCCTACAATTATTTAGCACTGCGTCTCTGGGGCAGATTTTATAAATATCTAAAGCCTGCTTACGCAAGAAGGTTGACCTCCTCAGCCAAGAGATTAAAAACCAATTTCAATAAAAACTTTGTTATTAAAGACGAAGAGAGTCTTTATCTAGCCGCTGCGCTTGACCGGAAAGGCAAACCCTTAAGGTCAGTTCGCTCCAGCATGGGACATTGTCTTTGGGCGTCTCTCAACTTAACTGATGATCGGGAAATTGAAGGAATAGTGGAGCAAAAAGATGTTGACTCAATAGTAAAGAGATTGCTCAAAGAGGATCTTTTTGAGAGAGAAGCGGGCATCAGAACTTTGAGTAAAAAATCTGTTTCCTACAAAGCTAACAGTTACCACAATGGTTCAATTTGGCCGCACGACAACAGTATGATCGCTGAGGGACTGGAAAATTACGGCTATTTCACCGAAGCCGCATTAGTCAAAAAATCTATTCTTAAAGCTTGGGCTCACTTCAAAACTCCAGTCGAGCTTTATGTTTTTGACGAGACGCTGAAAGAGTACCGTTCAACTCAAGGACAAGAATCTTGTAAAACACAAGCCTGGTCGGCGGCGGCAATATTAAACTCAGTCGCTCCAGAATACGCGAGTAGTAAAAGGAGACATTTGCTTAAGCTGGAATTTTTAACGACAGATGCTCTAAAAAGGTTGTTTGTTTACAACAATTTATTTTTAGAGTTTAATAGTAGACTAAAAGGAGAACTAAAATGAAGCTTATCGATTTGTTATTTAAACCCAAAATTGCCTACGCCCACTGTGATATTCCCTGCGGGATCTATGATCCACACAACGCTCAGATGGGAGCTCACACAGTGATTAGGATGACACAATTAATTAGTGAATTAGAAGGGGATTCGCATGAAAACGAGCATAAACTTGCTCGCTACACCGCTGTTAAAGAAAAACACGCTGAGCTTGTTGAAAAAGAGGTAGTTACTCTCTGGTCAGATTATTTTAAAGAAGAACATTTTAAAGCCAATCCAAACCTTACTGAGTTAGTTCAACAAATCCTCAAACTCACTTCAAAAACACGCCAAAACATTGACAAAGAGGCCTCTGAGGAAATGCTTTCAAAGACTCAAGAGCTAGCTGAAATTTTCTACAAAACTAAGAATCGCGAATCGAAAAGAGTCAAGAGTGTCTACCCAACTGAAGGTGAGATAGTTGTTCTCGCTTAGATTCCCTTTTTCCCGTTTTAAAATTTCCGGACATAGTATGGAACCAACCTTAGTTGACGGTCAGATCGTCTGGGTCAACTATTGGTTCAGACCAAAAGCTGGCGACGTTGTAGCGGCCACAGTTGAAGAGAAAACAATCGTGAAGAGGATCAAGAAAATTGAGAAAGAGAAATTTTGGTTAGAGGGAGATAATCCGGAAGACAGTTATGACAGCCGCAAGTTTGGTTCAGTTACTCTAGATAAAATTGTCGGGAAAGTGATTATTTAAGCCTTTTTTCTTAAGGCGAGAGCCAAACTAACTGCACTTAAAAGTAGAGCTCCGTAGGCAACCCATTGGGTAAGCTGGCTGTTACTCGAAGAGTTAGTATTTGAGTTGCTCAAATCATTGACCACCTTTGTTTCTGATGCTGGGCCACTAACCCCTTCTTTTTCCTCTGCACCTTCAGCAAGATTCCAGGAGACAATCGTCCCATCAGCATAAGTCTGGTAGGCTTTCCAGGAAAGAGTTGTTTCTTTTTCAGGGGCCTGAGCGCTAAAAGAGAAATCATCGCGGCGTTCCGGGGCTATTGAACCAGCGGTCCAGGAGATCTCTGTCACACTGTCCCCGCTTTTCTTCGTTTCTATTGTCCAGCCACTCTTTACTGTGGGAGTTACTTCTTTAAGACCAGATGGAATCGTAAGGCGGACCCCAGTAACCGCAACATCTTTTTCATTGGGAACAGAAACACTGAAAGTTTGAAAGTCGGCTACTTTAACTTCAGAAGGAGTAACAGCCACGTGAGCAAAGACAGTTTGTGTTGTTAAAAATAAGAGAGTGAGAGAAGTTGCTGCAGCAGTTACTATTTTTTTAGTTTTCATTTAACCCTTTCAAAAAGCCTTTAATTTTTGGTGCTAAAACTATTGCGACAAACACCAGAATAATAATTCCCAAAATAATAAAATGCAAATTTTGCAAGAAAAAGTTATTTTTAGTTGTTTGCCCTTCTTGTCGGGAAATTCTCAGATCATAAGACAGGTTAAAATCAGCAAAACTGTTATTAGTCGAGGCGCCGTTAACAACCAGTTGATAAACGCCTTTTTCTGGAAAGGTGTAACTAAGAACGGCGGAGTTGGGAGAGGAGTCGGTGCTTGGTGACAGTGCGCCTGAGGAAACTTCACTGTCTGCTTTTTTGATTGAATAAGTACAACTGCAGTTGGCGAGCTGGAATTTATTTTTTGTGTCTTTAAATTCCAAAAAGAAATTGGCACTTTTTCCGATGATTGGATCATCGTCTGGGTCAATATGGACTACCGCGCCGATAGAACCGTCAGTTTTCAGAACATGAGCAGAGGCTATAGTTGGCAAAATTAAAAATACCGCAAAAATCAGAAAAAAAGAAAGAATTAATTTTTTATTTATTTTATTTTTCAACATTGACGACAAAGGTGGCTAAATTAATTTTACCTGAATGATTAAATTGGAAGTAAGCCTGATAAACCCCTTCTTTAAAAGGACCGTAGATTCCAATCGGAATAAATTCAATATCTGGTCCGCCGTTGGCATTGGGCGGCGGAGGAGTGGTCGATGTTGGATGAACGTGCAAGTAATCATAAGTTTTTGAATTAATCATCACCAAATGTCCAAACGCCCCTAGGTAGGGTTTGATATCAGTAACTGGCTGGCCACTTTTCGCATCTTTCACCGTAAATTTTAGCTTTTGCTGACCCACTGACATTTTGCTGGCACTTAAGGGAGTGGGAGAGGTCAGAGTCACTGAGTAGTCGCCAAAAGTTTTAGTTAAGTTTTTGTCTGGAGTAAGGTTGGGCTTGTCATTTGTTTTATCACCCAGAGTCAAACTAGTGGCGATTTGCTGATCGATCGCTCCGAGCGGTTGGAAGTCAGAGTAAAGGTGGTAGGTGGATTCAACGGGAAGAGTAGTGGTGATGACAAACTCGCCATTTTTCTGTTGGGGGTGGAGATGGGAGAAGTAGCCAAGCTTCTGGTCAACGATTATCAGATGATATGCTTCTTGGTAAGGTCGCAAGAAAACAGTTACAGGGTTTCCCGTGGAAGCGTCATAAACCTTGAAATGCATCGTTACAGGCTCTTCTGGAGTTGGATTTTCTGAAGTGGTTAGACTCACGGTGAAGCGTTTGTTACGATCTCCAGTCAGACCAGGTAAGTTGGGTAAAGGACTGCTTTGTTGCTGGGCGCTCTGTTGAGCAATTTGGACATGTTGAGCATGAGCCCCAAGTGAAGTTGATGAGGTTTCCCCGCTGGAGGAGCGGAAATAAAATGAAGAGTAAACTAGCAAACCAATTACAAGTAAAGAGCTCAGACCAAAGGTAGGAGCGAAATTAAATTTCTCCCGCAAAAACTTATCAAAGCGCAGGGATTCCAAGAAAAGCAGTAAAGAAAGCAGTGCAAAAAAGATTTTTGGAATTGTCTGAGACAAATTAGCAAAATGAGTTCCAAGAAGTAGCGCGTGAAAGGTTATTAAAACTGCGGCTATATAGACTAGACGATGAAGAAGTTTCCAGCGCGTTCCCAGTTTTTTTACCATGATGTCAAAGGAAGTCGCAGCCATACAGGTCAGGATCACTAGTGCGGTGAAGCTAAAAGTGATCGCTTTGAGATACGAAGCGTCAAGATAGGCAAGACCTTGGAAGCCACCCAAGAGACCAAAAAAAGCTAGGCTAGCGTGAATCAAAGCGAAGGAAAATGCTGAAAGACCGATGCTTCGTCGGGATCGGATATAAATTGGTTTGTAAGGAAGCCGGGGAAAAGCAGAATAGAGTGGGCTGGCCAAGACCGCGATATAGAGCAGTGAAATTGCCGTGAGTGCAAAATACTCAGTCAACCTAATAAGTTGAAGCTGTTGAGACCCAATCGTAAAAGAGACAAAACAATAGAGAAACAGTCCCCAAAGAAAAGCGCTAGCATAGACTATTTTGCGAATGTGGTGAATGAGAAAAACCATTGTGATTTTGCTTCGGAAGGATTATACCATGACGCCTCAGGGAAATTTGACAAAAAAAGCTATTTTCTTTAATATGAGTGCACCAAAATGAAGAAACTTCTACTGCTTCCCTCACTTTTTTCAATTTTACTTTTTTCCCAAACCGCGGTGGTTTTAGCAGAATCAAATAATACGGGTAGCAGCAGTCGTGAAGAAAAAGTCCAAGAGCTAAAAGACAAGATTGAAGAAAGGCTAAGAGAAACTAAAGCCAAATTTGCTTCCCAGGCTGCTTTGAGGCAGGAAAAACTTGAAGCCGTCAAGGAAAAAGTCTGCGAAACGAAAAAAACCAATATTGTTCGCCGCTCCACAAAGTTAGCAGAGAGAGCTGAGAACCAAATTAATAACTTTGACCAAAAAGCAACCAAAGTCGAAACCTACTACACTGATAAACTCGTTCCCAAAGGAATCACACTTGATAACTACAATGATTTAGTTGCTGATGTTGCGGCAAAAAAACAGGCAGCAACTGATGCAGTAGATGCTGCGAAAGCAGCCGCACAGAGTTTTGATTGTTCTGGAAACGATCCCAAGGGACAGCTAAATAACTTCCACACTGACATGCAAAATGCGATCAAAGCAATGAAAGAGTTTCGAGTCTCAATTATCAATCTAATAGTTGCTGTCAGAACAGCGAGTGGGAAGACAGCCAGCAGCTCTGCCACTAATCAATAATTATGGACGAACAAAACCAAACCCAACCAAATATGACTGAAGCTCAACCACAAGTGCCTCAGCCAATCACACAGCCAGAAATAATTGCCTCACCTGAAGCGCCAGCTGAGCCACCCAAAAAAAGTAAAAGTGGACTCTACATCTTGTTGGTGATTCTAGTGGTGATCGTTGGGCTGGCAGTAGCCGTCTTTGCCCTAAATATGAGTGGAACAAAAGAAACTGCCACTACTACAACCACGACAGCTAGCACTGAAGGAATAAATTCAGATTCTGATCTTAGCAAAACTGAGGACGATCTCAACAATGCCGATCTCGACAGCTATGATTCAGATCTAAATCTCAACACTCAGGACGCTTCCAACTTTTAAATTCTTAAATCGGATAACTAAGCAAACCCTTTAGTGCGGGGAGATTGCGATTGTATTCATTTGCAGTCTGCGAAATAAACTCCACCACGAGAGTTTTGACACCTCTTCTAGTAGCCCACTCCTCATAAGTCCCGGTTATCACGTAACCCAAGGCGGAGACATCACTTTCCTCTCCATTGCTTTGAACACGCGTATAGCCAGTTTGGGAGGCGTACCAATCACCGAGAGCTTGGGCAATGCCGTCCCCCAAAATCATGTTGGCATTAGAGTGGTAGCTGATCGAGATCATTGGACCCTCAGAGTAGACCAAGTCTCGTAGGGCTCGGGACTCTGGTTCGGAAAATGGAGCACTCCCAGCTCCATTTGGGTAAGAACGATTTTGCCAATAAGAGACACTTTGCCAGTCAGGTAAATCAAAATTTCTGTTTAAATCAACTCCATTCGCGTTAAAACGATTGTTGCTTGCCTTTCCGTCAGGATTAGCAAAGGCTACGATTACAAAAGTCCGGTCCGAGCCTATTTGTGTTTGGTTGGCCCGCAGATAAGAAATCCAAGAGGTGAGCATGTTGCCAGTATTACCCTCATTGCCATGCATGGTAGCGATTAACAAAATCTTTTTTGGTCCAACCCCAAAATAAGTTGCGACAATTGCCCTGTTTTTGACTGAATAGCCGATTGTTTTTGAGCGCTCGCTCGTTGTGGTGAAACTGGAAGAAAAAGCTTGGCTACTGTCTGACCCGCCAATACTTTTAACACCCTTAGCAATAGTTGTTGTGTAGGTTACCAACATCCCCAGACTAGCGGGTTTAAAAATCATTGTATTAGCACTCCAACTGAAAGAGCCTCCAACTGCCGGAGAAAGCGAGAAAGCAGCTTGCGCGCTGTTGTGATCAACACTTTGGTCAAAGGACACCGAAACACTACTAGCAGAGCTCACTGAGTTTCCTGAAGGCGAGAAACTGGTAACTTTGACCGCTCCTGCCGTTGTGAAAGTTACTACTTCATCCGAAGCAAGCTGAGAACCATCAGTTCCTTCGAGGTTGTCGGCGAAAGTAACTTTGTAAGTCGTATTTGTCTGGAGAGTTGAGGAAGGAGTCAGTTCGAGGGTTTTCTCATCTTTCCAAGTTGGAGTATAAGCAAAACTAGGTTCTACCTTCAGCGCTTTCGCTAGTGTTTCCTGGACTACTGCTTTGTTAAACACAAAGGCAGGCACTGTTTGTTTTGGAACAAGAGTTTGGTTGTTAGCTGGGCTGGAAGAGACAATTACCAAGGGGTCAATGATAGCAATTGAACCTGCGTAAATTTGGTTGGGGGAGATTAATTTTGTATTTAAAATAAGAGCAATTTTATAATTCGCCCCTTGCTGAAGCTTTCCCTTAGGTTTGATCGTTAAAGTTTTCCCCTCGAGCTTTTCCTCAAAGGCAAACTTTGGCTCTGAGCTAAAAACAAGAGAATTTTCGGCCAGAGAGTGATCAATTTGAAATTGCAAAGCGGTGTCAACCGCAACCCTACCGCTACTGGGAATCTTTGTTATCAAACTAGCCTTAGGCAGGCTCTCAGTTGTAATTTCGATATGTCGCTCACCTGCAATCCCAAACCAATTCTTCGTTTTCACCGTGAATTTGTAAGTAGCGTCTGGGTAGAGGAGATCGCCTGGCGTGATCTGGAGCACATGTTTAAAAGGGTAGAGTCCTGTCTCGACTCGAGCACTCAAAGGGGTATCGTAGTTAGAGACTACCTCAAGTGAGTTTTTATCAAGAGAGCCCCAGATGGTCACCTCAATTGGCTGGTCAATTGATTGCACTTCCTCTTTTTGAGCAGAAACTTTAGCTGGGAAAAGACTGTAGAAACCAAAGACAAAGGCAACAGTGGCGGCTGTAATAAAGAAATAGTGCGGCAAAAATCTTTTGTGGTAATGATAGTGTTTTTTAACTCTGTGATGTAGATTTTTCATAGAGCAGCACCACTATTGTAGGCCGTGAGTGACAGCTTATTCAAGCAAAGTTTCCTGCTATACTAATAGCAAAATGAAACTAGAGCGTCTCTCTGCCGAACCAATTCTTGCTCCCACAAAAAACTGGTGGGAAAATCAAGCAGTTTTCAACCCAGGGGCTACTTTATTTGAGGACAAGATTATCTTGCTTTACCGAGCAGTCGGTGGGGATCATATTTCCCGTTTTGGTCTTGCTGAGAGTAGTGATGGAATAAACTTCACCCGTCGAAAAGAGCCAATTTTTGAAGCGGATTTAAAAAATACTGAGGAGAGATTGGGAATTGAGGACCCGCGAATTACTAAGCTGGGAGAAGAGTATTTGATTACTTACACTGGTACATCTGTTTACCCAGCTGAAGAAATGAAAGAGTTAACTTGGCAGAGAAAAGCTCCGTGGAAAATTCGAACCTTTTTGACTAGAACTAAAAATTTTCAAAATTTTTCTCACGAAGAGCTAATACTTGATTTTGATACAAAAGACACTGCGCTTTTTCCAGAACAAATTGCCGGTAGGTACGTTCTGCTACATCGGGTTTTCCCGGATATGAACATCATTTACTCAGAAGATTTGTCTCATTGGTCAGGAAGCAAAAAAATCCTAAATACTCGAGAAGGTTATTGGGACAGCACCAGAGTTGGGGGAGGGTCACCACCATTCAAAACGAGCTTAGGTTGGCTTCATTTTTACCACGGTGTTGATGACATGGATAGATACCAGCTTGGTGTTATGATTCATGACCTAGAAAATCCAGAAAAGATCCTTTACCGAGCCGATGAGCCGATCTTCTCTCCAGAAACCTCCTGGGAAAAAGAGGGCAATTTCCCTAACGTTGTTTTCTCTTGTGGGGCAATCGAAAAAGATGGACAATATATTGTTTATTATGGAGCCGCGGACAAGGTAATTGGGGCTGCTGCAATTAGTAAAGAGAAATTACTCAGCAGTATAGATTTATGATGAGCTGGCAAGAAATCACGGATAAAGATTTCTGGAACAATTTTTTAACCCAAAGTCAAAACCCGACCTTTTTGCAGAGTTGGGAATTTGGTGATTTTTACCTTTCAATAAATAAGAAAATTTGGCGACTAGGAGAGTCTGAGGGAAAAAAACTGCAAAGTATTTGTTTGTTAGTGAAGCAAGAAACAAAACTCGGTAGTTTTCTTTACTCTCCCGGGGGGCCAATTGTTACCAAAGAATCTCTTCAAACTTTGATCGAGAAAGCAAAAGAAATAGCCACAGAAGAGCAGGTGAGTTTTGTCCGTTTTGACCCAAGAATAGTCGCCAACGAAGTTGAGGAAGAGTTTAAAAAACTTGGGTTAGTGGAGGCAAGTGGTTTCACACAGCCGCAAACTAGTCTTTTGCTTGATCTCACCAAGACCGAAGAAGAGTTGCGTCACGGTCTTTCCGAATCCACCCGTTACAATGTTGGTTGGGTCACTCGTCAGGGGTTGCGAGTCGAAGTCAGCCAAAAAGATGAAGAAATAGAGATTTTTCTAAGATTGCTTGAAGAAACTTCTGCACGACAAAATTTTTCTCTAACCGGGGAAAAAGACTATTACAAAAAGCAATTTCTAACGCTAAAAAAAGAGGGTTTAACTAAACTTTACCTTACTTATGAACCTGAAAAAGACGGTAAGGAGGTTTTAGCAGCCGCGATCGTTGTTACTTTTGGAAAAATGACAACTTATCTGCATGCCGCGAGCTCATCCAAAAGCCCAAAATTACGCGCGCCTTACCTACAGCAATGGCAGATCATCATGGACGCGAAAAATTCTGGTTCAGAAGTTTATGATTTTTGGGGAATTGCTAAGAGCGACTCAAAGAGTGATCCCTGGGCAGGAGTAACTTCTTTCAAGAAAAGTTTTGGGGGAGAGATGGTAACTTACGAAAAACCCTTTGACCTAGCGCTTTCCAATAAGTATCATCTAGACAAAATTATTGAAAGAGCAAGATTATTCAAGCGAAAATTTAGATGAAGAATAAAGCGCTACTAATTTGGTTGATTCTCTTAGAAATTCCCTTTTTATTTTTTTCCTACCTCTATCTCACCACCGCTAGCTTAGCAGTTTATGACGCTTCTTCCCATGCTAGTGCAGTTTGGTATTTGAAAAACTATCTTTGGCCACTTCCTTTTGGCTGGAACAGCTTCAATTTGCTTGGCTACGTCCAAGGACTTTCTTACCCACCACTTTTTCATTATCTCGCCGCGACTTTGGCGTTTTTTGTCGGTGTTGACTGGGCTACCAAAAGCTTGATAGTCATCTCACTCCTAGCCCTACCATTATCGATTTATCTCTTTACTAAAGTCTTTTTCCGAACTCTGAGGGCACAGATTTTTACAACCAGCCTGCTGCTTTTGCTAATCTTTGTTTTACCAGGCTATTTCGGGGCAGATTTGAAAGGATTAGTACAAATTGGACTATTGCCGAGTTTCTTTTCTTTACCCCTAGTTTTTCTGTACTTTTGGTCACTCTTTAAACCGAGGCAAAACCTAGTCCTTTCTAGTGTCCTACTCGCAAGTGTCCTCCTCACTCATTTTGTGGCGGGAATTTTCTGCTGTCTAGTTTTGCTTTGCTTCGCCCTTTCTAAAGCTATTTTCAAACAATTCTCAAAAGAAAGCTTGTCTCATCTAGCCCTAGCCCTGCTACTTTCAAGCTTTTTCCTAGTGCCCTTTTTCATTAACAATTCTCTTCTGTCTCAGTCAGTCCATCCCGCCGCACTTTTCTGGCCCAATCTAGCAACTTTAATAATATCGTTGGTCTCCATTTTCTTTTTTTACCAACGTAAAAAGACCAATCTCCTGGCCCTTTCCCTGCTTTGCTTGCTGATTTCTCTTGCGCTTCTGGCAGAGGTTGTTGTCAACCATTTTCTCCAAACAAGCTTCATCTATCTCAAAATTTACAGCCTCCATCTCTACCGTTACCAGATTTACTTATATATCACTACTGCTTTTCTGCTTATTTATTTTCCCGCTGATTTTCTCTTTAGAATTTTGAAAAAACCAAGGATCAAACCAGAAATTATGGTTCTTTTACCACTACTAGTTTTGTTGGGAATTAGTTTTTTCCGTAATCCTTTTTTAGTCATGCAAGAGAGGACTGAAATTATCAATAAAAGTACACAAGGCAGATTCATTGAAACCTTCAACCGCGAAGATTCCTTTCCCTTTGTTTACACCACCCAAAACCAGTTGGTAGAGAAAGATGCCAAAACCTGGGCCTACGGTCTTTTCACCGACGCTACCCCAAACGGACCTTATTTAAGCTCCCTAATTTTTAGTTTCGACCCCTCTGCAGAATCAATAAAAGGACCGTTTATTGAAAGGAAAAAAATTGACCAACAACGAGTGTATTCAGCGCTGAATCTATTTGCGATAAACAACCTGCTTTTTCTCAAGCCGCCAGGAGCGGTCACTTCCGGAAAGATCTCAACTCTACTTCTTTCCAGTGACAAAAGTCCGATCGTAGAAACCCCGCAACTAAAATTAATTAATATTAGGAAAAATTGGAACAGCGAAGTAGAGAAGTGGTGGCTCGAAAAGGGAAAATTAGAAAATCTTCTGGTGTATGATCCAAAAGAAACTTTCCAGCCAACAAAAGCTCAAGGACAAATCGAGGACCTTACTCACAACAAGGACTGGACAAAGTTTTCCTTTGACGTAAAGGCGAGTGAAAAAGTGCCCGTTTTAGTAAAATTTGCTAAATTCCCCGGTTGGGTTGCTAAGGAAAATGGGAAACAAATTGAAATTTACCAAGCAAGCCCAGACCTGATGTTAGTGACTGCTTCTGGTAAAATCGAGTTTGAATTCCACACTCTGTGGTACCAGACTCTAACACTAGTTATTTCTTTAACTACAGTGTTGCTTTTAATCTATGTTCAAATCCGTAAAAAGTTTTTTTAAAAAACAAAACTTCATTCAGGCTAGTGTGATCCTCCTACCAATCTTAGTTATTGGTGGCGCTTTTTTGACTCTAGAAAAAGACACCAAAGCCCTAGATTCCTACAAAATCAATCTACGCCCCCAACCCCAAAAAACAACTCATAGCCGGGTCGAGCCTATTTCTACTGTTGCGGCTAGCCTGAGGATTGAAGAAAAAATTCTTGGAACTAAAGCCGCGGTCAGCTCACTAGTTACGGACAAAGGAGATGACTTATTAGTTTTAGTTAATAAAAAGATTAGTTTGCCCGCGAGCTACGCTCCCAGGGATTTAATAAGTATTACTGGATTTATCGCTGCCCCTTCAGACTCTGTCCTCAGAAGAGATACAGCTGTGGCTCTCAGTGGGCTAAAAAACGCTGCCAAAGCCCAGGGAGCAAATCTTTCGATAGTCTCAGCTTATCGCTCCTACAGCCAACAAGTGGCAACTTTCAACGGTTGGGTAAATTCTGCTGGTCTTAAGAGTGCAGAAAGTTTTAGTGCTCGACCCGGGCATTCGCAACACCAACTGGGGACAACGGTTGATTTCGGCGTCGAGGGACGAACTGATTTTAGCGAATCGTTTGCCACCACAACTGAAGGATCTTGGTTGTCACAAAATGCTTATAAATATGGTTTTGTTCTCAGCTATCCCAAAGGAAGAGAAGTTACTACTGGTTATTCATATGAGCCGTGGCATTACCGATATATCGGAGTAGAGAACGCACAAAAGATGATCAGCTCAGGCAAAATCTTGGAAGAATATTTGCAGGAATTTGGTACTTGGTAAGCTATAATTAAAAATAAATGACAAAAAACCACCGTCTCGTCACTCTCATTCTCGTCGGCTATCTGGCAGCAATCATTGGTTTTATGCTGCTGCGCAACATGTCTCTCACTCCTGATCGAATATTCTTAATTTTGCTTTTCGGAGCCATAATTATTGGGAGAGGGAAGACTTTTTTACGAGACTGGATTCCTTTTGTGGCGCTATTGATTGGTTACGAGATGCTTCGTGGTTTTGCTGACACGGCTGGTTTTCATGTTCACGTAGTGGAAATGATCAACGCGGACAAGGCAATCTTTGGCTTTGTCCCAGGAGTTGAACTGCAAAGGCTCTTTTTCACTCCCGCACACATTCATTTTTGGGATGTGGGAGCAGTGATGGTTGATTTTCTCCACTTTTTGCTGCCTTTGGCGATTGCCTTTTATTTCTGGATTAACAGCAAGAAATCTTACTGGCAATTTGTGATCGCACTTTTAGTACTTTCCTTTGCTGGGTTCATTACCTACTTACTATTCCCAGCTGCTCCACCATGGTACGCGGATCAAAGAGCCCACCTGATCCACATCCACAAAGTCGTCGATTACGTAGTTGCCCAAATCGGTTGGGGTTGGGATTTTTCGACAATTTACAACCACTTAAACCCAAATCAAGTAGCGGCAATGCCCTCGCTTCACTCAGCCTATCCTTGGCTAGCTTTTTTGGCTCTGCGTAATTTCAACAAAAAAATTGGTTATTTCTTCCTGCCCTACCCAATCTTAGTTTGGATATCAGTAGTTTATCTTGGTGAGCACTATGTGATTGACGTTTTAGCAGGTATCGCTTACGCGACAGTTGTCTATTTGGTGGTGTATCATTTCAGTACTATTAAAGCTTTTGTCAAAAGATTGTTAGGAAATTTCCGAGGAAAAGAGCCTGTTATAGTTGCTGAGCCAAGCGAAGAAATATGATTTTTATAGCGACCAAGAAGTTGTTTTTGAAAAACTAAGAATTAATATTCGGTCGATATTTTATCTAAGAAGCTAAAATGAAAGTTAAAGTTGATCGCAATTTATGTATTGGGGCCGGGACCTGCTCGGTGATCGCTCCTGAAGTCTTTGAACTCGATGGAGAGCTTAAGGCCGTGGTCAAAGACCCCACTGCTGCACCTGATGACAAAATCCTTGATGCGGCCAAAAGCTGCCCGGTTCTTGCCATAATTTTGGAGGACGATGACGGCAAGCAAATTTTCCCCTAAAGAATTAGATCAGTACAAATCAATGCGTGATCCGGAGAAAACTCCGGAGCCTTTTACCTCAGAAAAAGAAGACCCACAACACTTAGTTTTTGTGATTCATAAACACGCTGCCACTGCGTTGCATTACGACCTACGTTTGCAAGTAGGCAAAGCGATGCCTTCTTGGGCGATACCGAAAGGACCGACGCTAGATAACAAAGTTAAAAGATTGGCAATGAGAACAGAAGACCATCCACTTGACTACCGTTTCTTTGAAGGGGTGATTCCTGAAGGGGAGTATGGAGCGGGTCCGTCGATGATTTGGGATACTGGTTACTACATTGCCGAACGGGAGATTTCCAAAGGAGTGAGAGAAGAAATCTCTGAGAAAGACCAAGGCAATGAAGTCATGAAGGCAGGATTGGAAAAAGGAGAAATCAAATTCATTCTTTTCGGAAAAAAACTGTCCGGATCTTTCGCACTCGTTAAGACCAAAGGGTTTCCTCCTGGCAAAGCCAGTGAGAAAGCTTGGTTACTAATAAAACATGACGACAAGGCAGCAGAGAGCGGCTACGATGCCAAGGATTATGATTTTTCCGCAATTTCGAACAAGTCTCTTGAAGAAATAAAAAAAGGGGGCTAAACTTCTTTCATGTTTGAGAAACGTTCCGAACCACTTTTGGCGGCTAGTGAGTTTCGCTCTCGTCTTTTCCGCTATTTTGCCTTCGCTCTGCTGCTAGTTATTTTTTCTCTATTTATTGGAATTTTGGGCTATCATGTTTTTGAAAATTTAAGCTGGACTGACTCTCTGCTAAATGCCTCAATGATTTTAGGAGGCATGGGTCCGGTCAACGCTTTGCAAACTGAAAGTGGGAAAATCTTCGCTAGTTTTTACGCTCTTTATTCAGGAATTGTTTTCCTGGTGATTGCTGGACTGATCTTTGCTCCGATTTTGCATCGTTTTCTACACAAGTTTCATCTCGAGGAAGGGGATTAGATGAATTACATTCTTTTTGTTACCAATGAGGAGAATTTCAAGCTTTTTGACCAGAAGCATATTCTCGGTTTCAAACAACTTCGTAAAAATTACGCGCTGAAAACTCACCCGGGTGATCAGCTAGTAACTTATGTGGGTGGGATAGGGAAGCTGTCGGGGATTTTCAAGATCGAATCAGAAATGTATGAAGACCGACAGGAATTATTTACTATGAAAACCAAGGACGAGATTTACCCTTGGAGGTTCAAGGTTTCAACAACAGTTGTTTTACCAGAAGAGCAGTGGGTCCCGATTGAAAATTTCCGCGATAAACTTTCCATGTTTAAAAAACGCACAGGAGCCCACTGGAAACTCGCTCTCCAAGGTCAAATTCACTATTTAACTAGCGAAGACTGGCAGCAAGTCGAAAAGGCCGTCAAAACAGCCCCTTAGGCCTTGTTTTAAGCAATTTTTCCTAGTATCCTGTCTACTCTTATGTTAGAAATCAAAAATCTTCACGTTTCTACTGACAACAAAGAAATTCTCAAAGGACTAAACCTCAAAATTGATAAAGGTGAGATCCATGCAATCATGGGCCCGAATGGTTCTGGTAAATCCTCTCTCTCACTGGCTCTCATGGGACACCCACGCTACCTT
>DATIHF010000026.1:0-5781 GCA_035480955.1 Saccharimonadales bacterium (SeqCode)
TCTTCTTTGAGCATCGGAATTTTTTCAACCAACCCTTTTTGAATCAGAGCAAAGAGCTCTTTGAGTTCCGATTTTTCCCGTTCTTTCAGATTTTCTGTTGAAAGCGCGTAGACTGTTAAAAAAGGAATTCCCAGCTTTACCGCCTCACGGACTACTCGATCAAGTGCTTCGACCCCTTGCTCGTGACCTTTCTCAGGCGCCATCTTGTGTTGTTTCGCCCAACGGCGATTGCCGTCCATGATGATTGCAATGTGTTTAGGTTTTTGTGACATAAACTATATTATCCCAGAGATAGGCAAGTTTGCTGCTAAAAGTGTAAAATAAAGACAATGCCTATAGCTGGTGAACCCCAAAATGAGGAGAAAGTCCTCCTTGAGATTCAAACTCTACTAGATAAACTTGAGAAAGCGACTGTCCCGCCCAATCTCAAAGAAGAAACGAAAGAATCCCTCGTTCGTCTCAACCGGGCGATGCAACACGGCGTTTATCAACAAGAGTACGAACAAACCGCCAAATACGTCGAGTGGGTTTTGCGTATTCCTTGGACCAATGTTTCTCAGGACAATCTCGATATCAAAACTGCCAAAGATCTCCTCGATAAAAGCCACTACGGACTCGAGTCTATCAAGAGCAGAATTTTGGAATATCTCTCGGTTTTGAAACTCCAGAGCGAAAAAGGAACCGCTCAAAAAATTAATTCCCGAAACAATGTCATCTGCTTTGTTGGACTCCCCGGAACTGGAAAAACCTCTTTTGCGGCCTCCATTGCACAGAGTTTGGGCAGGAAATTTGGCCGTATTCCGATGGGTGGCTTGAGCAACCCAATGGTTTTGCGCGGCCAACCGCGCGCTTTCCCTCAGGCAGAGCCGGGGGCAATAATCCGAACCTTAGCCCAGTGTGGCACTAAAAACCCAGTCATCCTGCTTGATGAGATTGACTCAATCTCCGGCGGAGCAGAGAGTGACGTCATGGGAGTTTTACTCGAGCTTCTCGATCCAGAGCAAAACCAAGCTTTCACGGACTACTACATAAACTTTCCAGTGGATCTTTCTCAAGTCTTTTTCATCGCCTCAGCCAATCGAATGGGCAATATCACCTCTGCCGTGATGGACCGACTGGAAACGATCATCATGCCCCGCTACACGGACGAGGACAAGGTCGTGATCGCCCGCGACTACATCTACCCCCGAGAACTACAAAACAGCGGGGTTGACCCTGCCAAAGTCAAATTTGCCCCTGATATTTGGCCCCGTGTCATCAAACCTTTTGGTTATGACATCGATATCCGCAATATTCAGAGAACCGTCAACGGAATGCTTCGTAAAGTAGCACGAAAAGTGGTGGAAGAAAATGTTCCCCTGGTGGAAATCAATGAACAAAACTACCGCGACTATTTACCTCAGTGGTGATTTTCAACTAGAAGTAGCTTTTGGGAATTGAATTTTTTTCGGCAAACTCTCTCTTACAACCTTCGGAGCAGAAATAATATCTTTTCCCCCGGTAGTCGATTTTGTGAGAGTGCTCTTTCATTTCCACTTGATTACCGCAATTTGGATCAGTCGCGAGTGTTTCGGAATTTTTAATACGCCCATCTTCCATCCAGAGAACTTTGTCGGCAATATCAATCAATCTTTGGTCGTGGGACACGATTACCACTGTCTTGCCCATGTTTTTGGCAACTGAACGCAAGAGTCTCATCACGTCTTTACCCCTTCGCGAATCGAGATTGGCCGTGGGCTCATCAGCTAAAATCAGTTTTGGGTCGTTCGCCAGGGCTCGGGCGATGGAAACTCTTTGTTTTTCTCCACCGGAAAGTTTCTCTGGGATGAAATCAGCTCTTTGCGATAAATCAAAGTAATTTAGTAAGCCTTGGGCTTTTTTTGAGCCGATTGCCCGAGGGACTCCGGCTAAACCAAGCGGAACTAAAACATTTTCAAAGGCAGTCAGATTTGAAAGTAAATTAAAAGCCTGAAAGACAAAGCCAATTTTGTGGCGACGGAGGTTGATTCTTTGTTTCTCACTCGCACCAACTATTTCTTCTCCATCAATGAAAATCTTCCCTCCAGTTGGCTTGAGTAGTGCCCCGGCCATGGTCACCAAAGTAGTTTTGCCGCTTCCCGAGGGGCCCATGATCAAAATTATCTCTCCACTGGAGGCTTCAAGGTCAATATTATCAACAGCTCTCACTTCGATGTCCCCAACTCCATAGACTTTGGTCAGACCTTCTATTTTCAAAACAACTTTCTTCTCTAGTTCTTTCATGATTAAGATTTAAAAACCAGCGCTGGATCAATACTGGCGATCCGACGCACTGGGATATAGCTTGCCACCAAACTCATAAAAATCGCTAGTCCAAAAACCAAGAGCAAATCAACTCCTCTGGTGTAGGTGACAAAAACTGGAACATAGTAGGGGATAATCCAAAGCAGCAGATAAGTCGCCGCTGTCCCCACTAGAAAGCCGATTAAACCGGAGAGGAGGGATTGCTCGAAGATTATCCGGTAGAGCTGACCATTGGACCCACCGAGGGCTTTAATGACCCCAAATTCTCGAGATTTTTCCACGGTTGCGGTGTAGATCGTCAAACCAATCACCGCAATCCCGACTAGCACACTAATCAAAACCAACACAGTGATGATGGGCAGGAAAACTTCATCGATCACTCGGCGGTTTTTCTCCACAAACTCACTCGAAGTGAGAGCATCAACGCCAGCAATTTTTTTTATTTCATTCCTAACCGATGAGAGCTCGCCGTTTTTTACTTTAACTAAGTAATAATTAGTGATCCCTTGGGTGTGGAGGATTCTCTCTGCCTCCTCTGCTTTTACAAAAGAAAATTGAAAAAGGAACATATTCGCCCCTTTAGCAATACCCACAACTTTCAATTTCTCCCCAAAGACATCGATATAGTCTCCTAGTTCGAGTTTTCTTTTTTGGGCCAGGACTTTATCGATGACGATCTCCCCGTCTCCTGGTTTAGCCGTTCCAGAAACCAAATGCTGTGGTCCCGAGACTGGCTGATCAGTGTCAAAACCAACGATATAGGTACCGGTATCTTGGTTTTTGATTTTGAAATTCACCGGCCGACCAATAAATTTGTTAACCTCGGCTACTCCATCGATAACTTGGATCTTTTTCCCAACACTTTCGGGCAGGTAAGAAGCGCTGTTGGAAATATCCGCGGAACCGCTTTGGGTGACCCAAAGGTCAGTATCAACGTGGGAAATATATTCACTAGATTTGATTTTCCAGCCTTGGTAAAGGGAGAGAATGATGAGGATGAGCATGACCGAAAAAGCCACTCCGCCCACGGAAATGGCAAAGCGGGTTTTCTCACCGAGGAGATTTCGCAGGGCAATAGAAATCATTAGTTATTTAATTGTGCCTGAATTTGGGATTAGGATCAAGTTGAGGAGAAGCGTTAGCAGCGAGAGCCAAATTTCAATTTAATAACCCCCTGATCATAACTATCTATCACCCCATTAGCATCAAAATCGTACCAGCGATTAAGATCGTTATCTGGATCCTGGCCAAGAAAGGTGTTAAATTTTGCCAGATCAACTAGATTTATTGCCCGACTGTCATCAAGGTCAGGTGGCCAACCTGGTCTCGCCCAAGTACCACTAGTCCCACAGGCAAGGTTGGGATCAGTCCCTAGATAGTTCTCGACTGCGTCCTTGAAACCATCTCCATCGGAATCCAGTGTGGTATGACCTTGAATTCTTCGCAAGATGGCGCTACTACCACTAACATTACCCGCAAGGTCAACAGCATTGACAAAAACTTTATACATTTTCTTTGCATCTGGCGTGAATGTATAAAAAGCATTAGTAATTACTGGTGGTGGGTTAGGGCCTCTTGATGCTCCCCCTGATATAATACTGCAGGCTCGATTACCGCAAGAGTTACCTTCCTCTGCAACATTTACATAATAACCCCTAATCCCAACATTATCGGTCGCAGCATTCCAAGCTACTGTAATCGCCGTAGGACTTATCGAATAAAGCCTTAAGTTGGATGGGGCGGTTGGTGGTGTAGTATCCCCCCCAATCATAAAGGAAAAAGTACTTGAAGTAGTACAACCCCCATACCCAGGAGTACAACCGACCTCCCAATAATAGACAATTCCATTTTGAAATCCGGGAAAGGCAGGGTAGCTGGCGCTTTTCCACCCACCCCAGTCTGCGGTAGTTCCGGGGACGTCTTTGTACCAAGTTCCCGCATAAAAATTCGAATTCCCAGTTTTTAGATAAACACGATAGGAAGTCGTGTAACAGTAACAACTCCAGCTAAAGGTCGGTTGCTGTGTATTTATTGTTCCAACTGGAAGCAAGCCAGAGGGTTGTCCGGTCGCGGCCTGTGGGTTGAGTTGTCTGAGGGTGACGGCACTGAAGACTGTCAAAGGTATGGCCGCAAAAATTACAACAATCAAGATAAGGGAAAATTTATTGACTCTGTGGGCAGAATCTAGATGACCAAAACGGTCACTTAGCTTTTTCAGGGCAGACATTTATTAATTTAATTATGAATTATTGGAAATATGTTTGTCAAATTTGCTTAAGTTTTAAGGCTGATTCTCAATCTGTTCCAATTTCGAGGAATCGAGGCAGACACCTGTGGAGATTTAAGAGGATAGTAGAACCGATTTTATTACTTCTTTGGTCGCTTGGGTATCTTTTACTTGAACATAATCTACTGGAGTTTTGGTGATGGCGTAATCGTTACCACCTTCGAAAATGGCATCACCAACAAAGAGCATATTTTCTATTTTTATCCCTAGATACTCTTCAATTTGGTGAAGCCCGTAGGCTTTATCAATACCTGGTTTCGTGATATCGATTGACGTGTAACCGGCAGCATGAACTTCTAGATTGGGTAACTCTTCTTGGAGCATTTTGGCAATTTTGAGTTTAAGTGGGGTGTTTTCATTCCTCCATTCATTTTTAAGTTCAACTCCTTTGTCACCTAAAACTTTGACAACATCCTGACCCAGTGCCGACCAAGTGATTTGACTACCACGATTTTCAATAATTTTACCGTATGTTTTTTCCGGCTTGTACTCAACTTCTTTTAATACTTTGTCGAAAGCAGCCATAATTTTATCGACTTCTTCTTGGGAAAGCTTGTGGAAGTAAATTTGTTTCCACTCGCCATTTTCGTGTTTGTAAAAAGTGGTGGCTGTAGTGGGAAATAAAAAGAGATTTTTTAAAGATTCATCTGGTACTTTTAAATTATCTAATAATTGTTCTTGGAAAAGTTCCATTTTACCACCGCCAATAACTGCTACTTTTTTAACGTTTAAAAGATCTTCAAGAAGTTTTGACATTTCTTGGTCTATAGTTGACTTGGTCGGGGCAAGTGTACCGTCAAGATCGAAGACGATTAGGTCCTTATTTTTTATTTGTGATAGATCTGTAATTTGCATGCGATGTTTATCCTAGCGTATCTCAAAATTGACTAAGAGTATTATATTCGCGGAATATGTATTGATTAAGTTTTGTCATGGGAAAAGTATATCAAAAAAGCTTGAGAAAAAGAAAAAGACCGGCACTATGCCCCCGCAAACATAGTGTCGGTCTGTACCAGCAGTGGCCAATCCCAGGAGGAGAAAAACCAACTGCGCGATACCAAAGAAAAACGGCTACTGACTCACAGGCGCATACGGGTTGTCGCGCACAGCCAGCTCCGCGGTCGCATCAATCAGGATTTGCATCCAGAAAGTGAGACCGACTACTGGCCAGGGTGTCGTCAGTAACATTGCAGCGTAATCAACGCTATTCA
>DATIHF010000027.1:0-9189 GCA_035480955.1 Saccharimonadales bacterium (SeqCode)
ACTTTTCCAGACAGAATATCAGAGACATCTTCGATAACCTTTTTTCTAGGAACGTAAACTCCTTTTCTGCCCGTCTGGTCAGCCGTCATGTGCACGTCTTGAGTGCAGTAGTTGAGAATTTTTTTCGCTCGGTCATAGACTTTGCGGTCTTCTGGAGAAAGTTCTTGTTCACCAGCGATTGAAACAACTCGATCCAAGAATACGTAGCGGTTGAGGATTTTCTCTGCTTCCAGATAAGCTTCATAGTGCGGCACGCCGATGAAATTCGCTTCGATCAGACTTGAGCTGGAATTTAGAATGTCGACTGCCGGTCGGCGGCCTTCCTCTGCCACTGCCCGGGACAAACTAACTACCGAATCAAAGTAGGGCATGATCGCCTGTACCGCCGAGTCAGTCAAATCATCGGCTGGCACATAGATTGCCTCAATCGCGGTGATCGAACCGGAATTAGTCGGCACCACTCTTTCCTGAAACTGTCCAATGTCGCTAGTTAAGGTTGCTTGATAACCGTCTTCCGAGGGGATGGTGTTTAACAAGGTAGAAAGCTCGTTGCCTGCCTGAACAAGACGGTAAACATTGTCCACGAAAAAGAGAATGTCGCGGTTTTCCTGATCGCGGAAATATTCCGCAATGGTGATCGCCGTGTAGCCCGCGCGAAATCTGACTGCGGCCCGCTCATTCATCTGGCCCAGAATTAAGGCAACGTTGGGCAGGACTTTATTGTCCCGCAAAGTTTCGATCATTTCCTGCGCCTCACGAATACGCTCTCCGATCCCGGCAAAGATCGAGATGCCTTTGTGATAGACCGCGGTGTTGTGCATCAACTCCGTGAGAATAACCGTCTTACCGACTCCAGAGCCGCCAAAGAGACCAATCTTCCCGCCTTTCAAAAAGGGTGTGAAAAAATCAACCACTTTTATCCCTGTCTCGAGTACTTCGCGGGTGATGTTGGTGGAAACATAGTCTGGCGGTTGAGCATAAATAGAGCGTCTTTGCTTAGTTTTGATTTCTCCAAGGTTGTCTTGAGGGTTCCCAAACAAATCAACAACCCGGCCGAGCATTTCTTTGCCGACTCCAACATTGATCGTTTCAAATCTCCGACGTAGTTTCGCTCCCCGATAGAGTTTTCCCGGATCAGAAAAGCAGATACAGAAAACTGTGTCTTTATTGGTTGAGGAATAAACCTCCACTCGGATCGCAGGGTCGTCAACAAATTCCAAAAGTTCGTAACGATTGGGTTTTACTGAGGGAAAGGACACTTCGATGACATCGCCTCTGATTGATTCAATTGTTCCGACGTGTTGCTCTTCCATATTTACTCCTGCCAGAGATCAGAACCAGTGTAGAGTTGTAATTGCTTTTTGTTGGTCAGATTTTTGCGCACTTTGCGCCTGCCACGAGAAAGATCTCCAAGGACTTCACTCATCTTCTCCGCTACCTGACCAATTTCGAGAATCTTGATTCTTGCTCCATAACGGGCAATCTGAGATTCATAAATTTTCTTCTGAAAAAGCCCATGAATGACTTCTTTTTCAAAAAAATCGAGGATCTGCTCAGGAGAGCCTTCGAAAAGGTAGCGTTTGACGTTTTGTACCTGACCGACGGTCATTGTGTTGCTGACGTCAGATTTTTCTGCCGCCTGGGTAAGCACAGTTTTGTATTTCCCAAAGTAAATAACAATCTTTTCGTAATCGGAAATCTGATCAGCAATTTGGTAAACCAAGTTCCAGTCAGGATCGTTGTCGGAAACATCAAAACTGGCAATATTGGGACGGCTGATACCATCTTTTTGAAGCAGTCTTTGGCCTGTTCCGCCTAGAATTATGCCGTCAAAACCAGTCGCGAGCAGATCGTCTTTCCAAATTCTATACAGGTTAGGAATCAGATTGCCAAAATACTGCTCATGCGAGGCAATTAGTACCAAGACCCCTTTTTTGTTTTTCTTGCGAAAAGAAGTCGTGATGATGTTTTTCTGGGGTGATTTTTTGCTCTTCTGCTCTGCCACCAGACCAAATTTGATATTGATATAGGAGTCCGCGGCATTGTTGAGAAACTCGTCAATTTGCGCTACATGGCCTTGAATTACCTTGATGCGCCTTGCCGCCGCGTCCTCGTAAACCGCGGTGATGGCCTTAATTGTAGCGACTGCATCTGAGTATTTTTTTAGTTCAGCTTTGCTGTACATAGAAAAAGTTTAACTAGTTGTAACTGGTTCCTTTTTTTCCTCTGGTTTCTTTTCTTCTTTTTTCTCTTTAGGCTCCTCTTTCACTTCCCCAGTTGTCTTACCGAGTTTGAAGTAAGTGATCACATTGTTGACCAGCTCTTTAACGCTTGTTGAGAGTTTGGCTTCAATAGGCAGATTGCCGTATTTCCCTTGCAAGTACTCTCCCAAGATGCGGATTTTCTCAACCTGAACTTCTTTAGCAGTTTTCTTTTCCCAGGCTCCGCCAAAGAAAAGTCCCAGGTAAATTAGTTGTAAGCCTTTAGGGATGATGATCTGACTTTCCTGGTCAAAAATTTTGATCAGCTTCTCACCTTGATCCAGCGCTTGCAGAGTCTGGGTGGTGAGCTCAACTCCAAAACGGCTAACCTCTTCGGCTTTGCGGTAAGCAGTCAACTTTTCAGTGATCAGCCTGGAAAGTTCTCGCTCCAGTGGAGTTTTGGTTTGGTTTCCGACTCGAGAAACCGAAAGGGTGAAAGAAACTGCCGGGTGACGACCTTTTTTGGCTTCGGCAACATCAAAGAAAACGTGTCCGTCAGTCATCGCCATTAGGTTGGTCTGGATATAGCCAGCGAGATCTCCCTCCAGTGTTTCGGCGATTGGCAGCAGCGTGATCGGACGAGTCTTGCCATTTTGCTTTTTGAAATTCCCCGCTCTCTCCACTAAACGGGCGTGGAGGTGAAAGATATCACCTGGATAGCTTTGACGTCCCGGGGTGCGACGAGTGATAAGAGAAGTTTCGCGGTAAAATTTCGCGTGGGTGGTCAGATCATCAAAAATGACCACTACTTCCCGACCACGGTCACGAAAATACTCGGCCACTGCAAGGCCAGCAAACGGGGCCAGATAAATCAAGGGGGCTGGGTCAGACGCGTTGGCAGAGATGATGACGGTCTGGGAGAGGGCGTTGATGTCTTTCAAAGTTTTGACGACAAATTTGAGGTCAGAGCGCTTTTTCCCGATGGAAACATAGACACAAACACTGCCGCTGCTCGCTTGGTTACCAATAATTTGTAATGCAAAGGTGGTTTTGCCGGTTTTCTGATCCCCGAGGATGAGCTCTCTCTGTCCTTTTCCAATTGGCACTTGCATATCAACACTGACAACTCCAGTTTCCATGGGTTCTTTGACCCGACTACGAGCATTGATTCCCGGTGCGTGCGGATCGATCGGATAATGAGTCTTGACCTCTCCGACTGGCCCGAGCTCGTCAACTGGAATGCCAAAAGGAGAGATCACTCTACCTAAATACTTTTCCGTGACAGGCATGACAAAGGTCTCATTGGTACGCACCACTCGCAAGTTGTGGGATAAACCTTCTCCCTGGATGAGCATGACTTCCACTAATTCTGGCAGTATGGCTTGGACAATGCCAATGTGTCCTTGCTCAGTCAAAACTAATTCATGCAGTTTGGCGCTAGGAATTCCGTTCACGTAAAAGACACTATGAATGATACTTTCAACGTAACCGACCTCCTTTGTTGTCTTTAAATAATCTTCAAATTTTTGCATTTAAGCCTCAGCGACTTTCTGACCTGCTTGTCCTTCAACACCTTTAGCTAGATAACTGGCCAGTCTTTCTTTTAGATATTGATCAGTCTTTGCTTCATAACTATAATCGCCAAATTTCCCCTGGTACTCCATCTGAATTCCCGCGACGATGTGGTGGTTGACTGAGACATCCAAAATCACTTTCTGCCCAGCTCCGTCGCTAATCACTTGATTCACCGCATTAGTAAACTGATCGTCAGGCTCGAAAGCCAAGGTAATTTTCACAACTGGCAGAGTCTTTAGGTAAGTGATAATCTCTTCCAGGTATTTTTTCTGCGCCTCGTCCCCAATCGGCTCCAAGTTTTTTTGTTCCAAATAATTGAAGATCGCCTCAAGGGAAGGTCCCAAGCCTTTTACTTTTTCCGTGATCTTGCCTTCCTGGTTGTGGTAAAGCTCTTTACCAACACTGGAAAGTTTATCGACTAGTCGGTAAAGGACTTTGGTATCGGCTATTCCGTTGGCGAAAACACTAAACTCTGCTTTAATGAGGTCCTCCTTAACTAAAGAACTTATCTTTCTTGGCGGCTTCTAATGAGTTCATGACCAGCTCCTGGTGATCAACTAAATTGATGACTTTACCTACAGAATTCTTGGCAGTTTCCGAAACAATCTGATAAATCTTCTCGTCAACTTGTTTGAACCGATCTTTTGAATATTTATCTACCTGCACGTTAAGCTGCTCCAAGTCCTTCTTAACCGTAGCAGTAACTTCTTTTCTAGCTTCCTCGATCTGATTGGCCGCATTTTTATCTAGCTCTTCAACTCTTTTTTTCAGCTCACTATCGAGCAGCTGCATCAGTTTTTCTGTGTTTTGGTTGTAGTTGAGTGTCATGGTCGTGACGGTATCCTGGTAGTATTTGATTAGATTATTTGTAGTATTTTGTATCATTAAGTTATGGTGTGATATTACCTGCTCGAGAGCCTGTTTAACCCGATTTTCCAAATACTCAACTTGCTGGATCGAAGCTTCCATACGATCGAGAGTGTCTTGAGTTGGTGGTTTGTGAGCCTTGTTCACTTCTTTGCGTGAGCTCAGGTAAATGTAAACTACTATCACTAATGTTAAGAGATTGATAAGTATTGAGCCATAGATTATTAGATTCATTTGTTTCCTCCTTCTAGAGAAATAGTAAGATCCAAACTGAAATTGCTAAGCCAAATCCGCAAGCGAGCAATATTCCCGCTGTTCCAAAAATCAATTGCCTCTGTATATCTCGTTTGGCCAAAGGGTTTCGGGCGATTGACTCAACTGCAGTGCGGTTGCTGCGAACAAAGTGAGACAAGCCAACTAAGAAACTGATAGTTCCGAGAAGAAGAGCGAAGAGATATTTGATTAAATTGGGGATGTTCCCGGAAACTATCGAGCTCGAAACTTTTTTGGCAACTTGGTCGAGTCCTGCATTGGTCAGATTTTCTGCACTGGCGGAGACCTGGTTGTAATTAATATTAAGTAAGACAGGAATGGTAAGAACGTCAGTTTTAGAAGAGTTGGGAAAATCTTTCAAAGCTTTACCGAGAACATGTCCTGATTTTGTTGCTTTTTGACCTACTCCTTTATCATTTGAACTAGTTATCAAATCTCCGGCTTTGATGACCCCGTTTTTCTGAGAAACTTTGACGGGAGTCGGTCCGTTAACAATTACTGGTTTAGTGTCGGAATTAATATTGTTGAGAGAAACTGCCGGGCTGGTATATATCACACCATATAATCCTGGATCATATTCTCTGGAACTAAGCTCGTATTTCCCATTTACATACCTAACGATATCTCCGGTTTCGCCGCTAACTGGGACATTGTAGGCAATTTGGTCCAGTGTCTGAGAGTGCACAACGGAAAAACTCCCTAGCAGAAGGATTGTGGAAAACGTGGTTAAAAATATAACTTTCAAGGCAGTTTGCATTTAAATTGACTAGCGCGTCTTTCGAGCATGCGTTAAGGAAAAAATTAATCAAGCGACCTAGCACAAGTTGTCTTGTTTGAGGCAAAGCCGAGTTTGACAACTTTGCTCGAGCGACTTAATTTTTTCTAGCACGCGCAGACTAGACGCAAGTTTTGGTTACTTTTTAAAAAGTAACTAAGAACTCAACTAAGTTACAGAAGGTGACGAAGTAGTTAAAGTTCTAAAGAAATCTTATCACGTAAATTTCTTTCCCTATATATATAAGAGATTGGCCCTTGACATTTTTTTTCGGTATGTGAAATAATTTAAGCACGATTTCCCGTCACAGCAAAGGATTTTCCCGCGCTGGAGTGAGTAAGTTACTCAAATTACCCACTTGACAGTTTTCTGGCTAGATCATAGTCAGGCGCGTTGTGGAAAAGTCCCCAGTTAGTTTCCCTGAAGCTACTAACTGCCTAAGTGTGATCGCTTAATGGGAACACCCTGCCCGATGAGCAACAACACTACTCAAAACCTCATATCTTTTGATGAATTCATTCGCTTGAGCCGACTCAAGGGTGCTGACTTCGGCAAAGGCGATCCTTACAACCGTCTCCGCTACTACATCAAAACTGGTCTTCTCCCCAAAGCCTCAAGGAAGAGTTTTAATGGTCTTCCTCCCTCCGGTGCTCTTCCGATCGAAGCGGTTGATACTCTTGTGGAAATCGATGAAAAGATCAAAGAGGGCAGAAGTATCCAGCAGATCATCAAGGGGGCCAAAAACCCAGTCGTTAATGAAGAGTTTTCCACTCCTCACCCAATCGAAATAACTCCTCAAAACTCTCTCCTCCCATTAGAAGGTGGATATAATAATTCTGTAAACCTAGGTTCATTTCCCGCGGGAAACACAGCTTCGAGCGATATTTCTGCTCTTGTTGCACCAGAACTTGTTCCAGTAAATGATGATTCTGGTACTACTCTCCGAAGAAGAAATTTCCTTCCCCGAATCGGTCTGACTAAAGGGCGTTTCTTCATTTTGGGTCTTGAAGGTATGACCCTCATACTTGGACTAATAGTTTTGCTATCAATATATCACCTAAATACATCAAAACCTGTCACTTCAGGTTCAGTTGTCGTTGATAAGAACCATTTACCAAAGATTACCGCACAAGAGCCCGGGTCAACTCTGGGCAGCAGTGTACAAGACGGGCTCTTGTCGGTTTTCGTCCCCACCAATCTTGCCGGCCAGCTCACTGCCGGCGGTGGGATCGTGACGAACGATACTGATGTAAACGCTGGTACTGGAAAGTTGACTGCTTCGAATGTCATCTACTCTCTCACCGCCGGCGCGAATGTTTCAATCACCGGCGGCCAAAACCCCACCATAAGTGCGGTGGCCGCGAGCGTTAATGGTACGAGTAATAGGATCAGTGTGAGCAGTGGCAAAGTAGACATCGCCAGCAATTACGCTGGACAGACTTCAATCACAACTTTAGGTACTGTAACCACCGGTACTTGGGAGGCGGGTACTATATCAGACCCCTTTGTTTCTGACTCTTTGACTATCAGTTCTTCAAGTAGCGTCGATTGGTTAGCTTTAACTAATTTCCCTACCACTTGCGGAGCAGGCAATTTCGTCCGCGCAGTTGGAACGACTCTAACTTGTGCACTTGATCAAGTTGGTGGTTCTTCACCGCAAAATATTTTACAAGATGGGGTCTTTTTACAAACTGCTAGTTCGTTAAACTTTGTAACCGCAGACGTTAATGTTACTTCTGATAGTGGTACACAAGTCAGCATCTCTCTACCAGACACTGGGGTGGCAAATGGTTCTTACGGTTCCGCAACACAAGTTGCGACTTTCACAGTTGACACGAAAGGTCGTTTAACCGCCGCGGGTAACACTACCATTTCTTTAACTGACGCTAATGTTTCTGATACTTTAACAATCGACTCAAGTAGCTCTGTCTCAGCCACTGCAATAAATTCTGGCACCCTGGGAAATGCTGGCGTGACTCTCGCTCTGGCAAGCTTTGGTTCCATCACTGGTAGTTTACCTGACGCCAATGTCTCCAACAGTCTTACTCTTGATAATACAAGTTCGGTCTCGGCTACCGCGATTAATTCCGGGACTTTGGGTAATGCTGGTGTAACTTTGGCTCTAGCAAGTTTTGGATCAATCACCGGCACGGTCGCGGTCGCCAATGGCGGCACCTCGATCTCAAGCTACACGATCGGTGATATTCTCTACGCTTCGGGGGCGACAACTTTATCTAAACTAGCTGACGTTGCAACTGGGAATGTCTTGATCTCTGGCGGAGTCGGTGCTGCACCTTCTTGGGGCAAAGTTGGTTTGACTACCCATGTCAGTGGAGTTTTGCCAATTGCCAACGGTGGTACCAACGGCAGCGCAGCTCCAACCAACGGCGGCATCGCCTACGGAACCGGAACTGCTTATGCCTTTACTGCGGCTGGTGGTGGAACTCAGTGTTTGCTGGGCGGGACTCCTCCAGTCTTTGGTTCTTGTGGAGCTGGTTCTGGTGGCGCGACCATTAGTGATGGGACCAACACCGTGACTGCGGTCACCACGGAAAACTTCAATACTTATTTCACGGTCTCTCCCAACGGGGGCACTGTAACCGCTGGTATCACTCTAAAAACCGGGTCAGTCGACAATGCAATTTTGACCAACTCCTCCATAACCTTCGCCGGTGACTCCTCCTCTTCGGCAACTGCCTTGGGTGGAACGAGAACAATCTCTGGTGGAAATGGACTCACTAGTACTGATAATGGTTCTGGGACTTTGACGGTCAATGTTGGCGCGGGAACCGGGATTTTGGCCAATGCCAATGACGTTGCAGTCGACCAGGCTTTCTCCCCAACTTGGACTGGGCTTCACACTTTCACTCCTGGTAGTACAAATGACACAGTTTTCAACGGGGACAATGATTCTAATCTGCAAATTGCTTCTACCTTTAGTGGGACTGGCCCAACGATCAACCCAATTGACATCACTCTCACTGACAACGCGACTGCCGCGGGAACTGCCAACATTGTTAATATCAAAAACGCCGACAACGGTGCTAATGCTGGGGTACCAGCTGCTCTGCTTCACTTGGACAATGCCAATGCCGCCGAGACAGTAACAAACGGTCTCTTTGTAGAACAATCTGGTGCAGGAACCCTGACCAGCGCAATAGGTATCAAACAAACCTCAGGTACTATTACTAATCTACTAAAGTACGACAACGGGACGAATACTGCGTCGATCCTCAAACCAACCTTGACTGGCAACCAGACCTACACCCTGCCAGATTTCTCAGGAACTTTTGCCGTTTCTGGCAATCTCGGCGACGCACTGCAGTTTTCTTCCAGTCTGTTTGATGTGAAACTGGGAACCACTGGCGGCTCCTCCTCGGCGAACTTTTCTGGCTTACAAAAAATTTATGGCAATGGTCTGAGTTTGCTTCCTGTGCTAATACCGAGATTTTAAAAAAATCTGGTACAAACTGGACTTGTTCTGCTGATGAGACGGGT
>DATIHF010000028.1:0-4280 GCA_035480955.1 Saccharimonadales bacterium (SeqCode)
GCTCCTGAGTAAACTTTGACAAGCTGGAAAAACTTCTCTAGCATATAAATAGATGCCCGCTCTGTCGAAGGAAATTCATTTAAATCCAAAAACCTGGTTTTCTTTAATTTTAGTAGTGCTTCTTTTCGGAGCCATTGCCGTTACCCAATTTGCCGCCACCAATACTCGAGACAATCGTTCCCAAGCTGCCGGAACGACCAACGCGACCGTGAGTTGGATTGATAACCTGCGTTTCAGAGATCAGATTTGTCTGGCAGGGACTACCCAATGCCAGGCTTTCAGGAATAATACCGGGACTAGTGAAACTTGGCCTCTGGCGAGTAATGTAAATTATGATCTTCACGTTGAGATCAGTAGCGATGGGGCGACTTGGTACGGTTGGGAACAACAAACCAATATTAAAGTTAACTGTGGTGGGCCCTCAACTTGTAACCACACTTTTACCTGGGCACAAGCCGATTATGTCCTCCACACTAGCCTTGATAACATCGACCATCATGTGACTCGACCGACTACTTCCTACACCTATCAAAATGTCCCGCCAAACACAAGCTATGTCGGTAGTGTTTTATTTCATGATTTCGATAATTTTGGGAACGCTCATATAGCTTCGAATGTTGGGGGTACCACCGGGGCCTGTACCAGCGGGTGTCCGGCCGCACCAACGGTAGATATTAAAGCCAGTGGGTCAAATGGACCTATTAACATACCTTACAATGGAAGTGTTGTGTTGCAATGGACCACGGGAAACTCACCAACCTCTTGTAATGCGTCAAATGGTTGGTCGGGGAGTAAAGCCGCCAGTGGAAGTTCGGAAACTATCAGTAATATGACTTCAGGAAAAACTTTTACACTCACCTGTAGTAATAGTGTTGGTTCTGCGTCAGATTCGGTAACTGTGACGGTAAGCGCTCCACCACCCCCACCGCCGGTTGGGGTTAATCCACCTCCGCCAGTAAATCCACCACCAGTTGGGGTTAATCCACCTCCGCCAGTAAATCCACCACCGCCACCGGTCAATCCACCTCCACCACCTGCTGGGTGTTTGGTCTTTTGTACCCAGCCACCTCCGCCACCGCCACCGCCCTTGGTGAAAGCGCCGGTGAGTTCGGGAGCTCAAAAACTAACTTCACCTGGATCAACTAGTACAGCGGGGACAGATGACATTACTTTGATTTTCCCGGCCCATCCTTATTTACAAGGAGAGATGGAGGTTATTGTTAGTATTGATAGTACGGGAGTTTCTCAAAAAATCGCGGTCGCCAAAGCCGGAGGAAGCTTTGTCTTGAAACCTGGAACTTTGACGAAAGGTGCAGCCTATAAGCTAAGAATGTCTTCTAAAAATTCACTGATCAATGTGATTCCTTTCACTTATGCAAACAATTTAACGGTCAATACCCCGATGATAATTACTGGAGACTTCAACAATGATAATAAGATCAACCAAACCGATCTTGATAAACTGAAAGAATCTGGTTTCAAAAACCAAGACAGCCTTTATGATATTAATTACGACTCAGTGGTAAACTCGGTTGACTACTCACTATTACTGATCAATCTCGGTAAGGTTGGTACATGAAAAAGTTAACTCTCTTATTTTTAATAATTCTCACAATAGGCGCGCTTTTCGTCGGGCCAAAACTCTCGGGAGTCTTTGCTGCGACCATGCTTCTTGACCCCGCCACGGCTACAGTCGAGGAGGGGAAAGATCTGACTGTGTCTGTCGTAGTCTCTGCCGATAACGAGCTGGTTGATGGGGTCGATGCCAATATTGCCTACGATAGTAATTATTTGAAAATAAAAGAAATGAAGAAGGGTAGTGAGTTTAAAGATTACCCGGTTTTCAAAGACAACAACGGCCAAGTCCAAATCACCGCTCTTGCTCCTACTAATGATGGCAAGGTTTTGGTTGGAAATACGACTATTGCAACAGTGACCTTTGAAATACTGGACACTGGTGTGACTAAACTGACAATTGCCTACAAAGAAGGCGCAACTAGTGAATCCAATGTTACTGCCCACGCTAGCGCCAAAGATTTATTGACCTCAGTGGGTGGAGGGACCTACACCGTCAATGCTTCTCCAGACAATTTACGAGCTGCTCAAGCTAAGAAAGCCAGTCGGAGTTTCATCCCAATTCTGATCTTTATCCTGATTTTGATTTTGGTTGGGGTATTGATTTGGTACTACCGCAAGAAAAGAAAGAAAGAAGAAGACTACTTTGTCCCAGAGGCTTTCCCAATGGACGAGGTGCCAAAAACTGAGGAAGGGCAAGAGGTTCAGAATAACGGTGGCAACCCGCCAGCAGAACCACCCAATCTTGGAGCTTAAACTTCTTTAATAAAAATATCTCCGTCGATTTCGTAAACAATTCGGTAGGGTTTTGCTAATTTATCTTTTGCCTGCTGAAAAAGACGTTCGTAAAAAGTTGTTTTTCTTTCTCCGGAATCTAGAGCCAATTTCGGTTCATGATCTTTAATTTGGGTAGGGAGTTTTTCCCAGTTTTTGGTTGGAATATAGGGCAGATTAGCAACAATCAAGTCAACTGGTTCGTTCACGGATTCTAATAAATCACTCCTCACAAATTTCAATCTTTTCTCAATATGGTAAAGTAGGGCATTCTTTTTGGCCACAACGAGAGCCTTTGGATCAATATCAGTTAAAATTATTTTAAGGTTAGGCTTTTCCAGAGCCAGGGTAATGCCGAGACAACCACTTCCTGTTCCCACATCAACAATCGTTAACTTCTCATTTTTAGTTAGTTTTAAAACTTTATCAATTAGCTTCTCCGAGTCGCTACGAGGAATTAAAACATCTTTACTGACAAAAAACTTTCTACCGTAAAATTCCTGATAACCTAGTAGGTAGGCGAGTGGCTCACCTTTTTCCAAACGGTTGCCCAAAGTCTTGAAAGAGCGCAATTGTTGGAGAGTTAAATTAGTTTCCGGAAAAGCGGACAGAAAGGAACGATCCTTCTTTAAAATAAAAGACAGCAGGATTTGCTGTTCTGTGGTTGAATTTTCTAAAATTTCCGCGATTTTCATGAGGCTGATTATAGCTTATTGCGGAAAGAATTATATTTTGTTACGCTAAAAAGAGTAGGTTTGCAATTATCTATGCGTAGGCTCCTGTCCCTTTGGAATAATCTTTCACTTCAAACGAAACTTGGCTTGGCTTTCACGCTCTTGCTGCTTTTCTCCGTTCCCGCCACTGTTTTATCAGTTAACATGATTAAAGACAACCGAGCTCGCGCTGCAGGGCTCGTGCTTGGCGATACTCGTTACCCAGATCCTTTAGTAAGTTGGAACAGGGCGACCAATTTTCGAGTCGAGGTTTGTTTAAACACTTCACAAAGAGGAGGAGCTTACTGTAACGCGAACAATTTTCCAGGAAGCAACAATCAAATCAGCTACAACTCTTTAAATGGTTATACTTATTACTGGTTTGTTGATCTGCAAGACTACAACGGGGCTTGGCAGCAATATCTGACCGGAAGTTACACCAACAATTGTTTCAATGCCGGTGGTACTCCACAACAAACCTGTGGACACACGATCGGTTGGCCTCAGCCGACTTTTGATACCCAAGCAGTTTACGCTGGCTCTGCCCTGAGAAACGCTTGTGATGGCTTTGTTGCCAGCTGTGTTTCGTCAGTCAAAGACTTTTACCCAAATCAACAGGTTCAATATATTGACCTCCCAGCAAATATTGGAATTGATGTTTATATAAAAACTGGAAATATTCTCTTCTTGGTATTAAAAAACCTAAATACTGGGAGTGTTGCGGTTACTTCTAAACCCACTCTGACGATCCCAACCTTTGGACAGCAAAATGTTAGTACTACCAATACAAACTTTGCTTGGACTGCTGTTCCAGGAGCGAGCTATTATGCGCTTTGGGTCTCAACTAGCAATGATTTTTCCAATGCAGGATTTTGGTATAAAAATGTTCAAGCAAATGCTTGTACGGCGACTGATTGTCTCTCTTCCTGGACCAACGGGGCTTGGTCGATTCACAACGGCAACGTCGGACCATATCCGCCCCCTCCGGCGTCTTTAGCAAAAAGTACTACTTACTACTGGCTGGTTTGGGCCTGTTCATCGACCAGTTGTCCTTTGCCTGGGTTGGCAACACCTTCTAATTTCACTACTGAAGCTGCTGTCGCCCAACCTTCAGTTGGGGGCTTGCAAGACAGTGATAGCCCATCAATACCGCCAGGTGTTTGGGGTACGACACACAAATTTGACTGGAGTGGAGCAAATGCTAGTAGTTTTGTAGTT
>DATIHF010000029.1:0-13854 GCA_035480955.1 Saccharimonadales bacterium (SeqCode)
AAGCAAATCGAGAACCACGGTCTTACTGAAAAGCAGATTGTTTTCAAGGAAGACGCTCTAAAAAAGATAATTACCAAATACACTCGCGAAGCCGGAGTCCGTAATTTAGAAAGAGAAGTTTCGGCTGTTTGTCGAAAAGTCGCCCGAGAAATCGCGGAAAATAAAACTAAAAAAGTTACGATTTCTCCTGAAATTGTTAATAAATACTTAGGCCCTGAGAAATTTGAACCCTGGAGTGTCGGGAAAACTGACCAGATCGGGGTTTCGACCGGATTAGCCTGGACTGAAGCTGGAGGTGAAGTACTGGGTATTGAGACCTCTCTGATGCCCGGCAAAGGAAATCTGATTCTGACTGGACATTTAGGTGACGTGATGAAAGAATCAGCTCAGGCCGCTCTTTCTCTAGTACGATCAAAACTCCCGGAAATGGGCTTGAAAGAAAATATCGCGTCAAAGTTTGATATTCATCTTCATGTCCCCAGCGGTGCAATTCCCAAAGATGGTCCCAGTGCCGGCACCGCGATGGCAACTTCTCTAATGAGCGCGGTTGCAAAAATTTCCTCACGCAGCGATGTCGCTATGACCGGAGAAATCACTTTGCTTGGTAGAGTTCTAGAGATCGGTGGCGTCAAAGAAAAAGTTTTGGCTGCTCATCGGGCGGGAATCAAAACCGTTATCCTTCCCAAACGAAACGCCAAGGATTTGGAGGAAATCCCCAGCAAAACCAAGGCTGACCTAAGATTTGTTTTCGTCGAACATATTGATGAGGTTTTCAAGGTTGCTCTAAAACCCTATCCAACTAAAATCAAACCAACTGCAGAAACCCTCACCCCCAATTTTCCTGCTGCTTGATTTTAACTTGATCTTGCAGTAATCTTTGCTCATGGAAAACATCGATGAGCGTCCTCTGGGCACTAAAACCAATCCTCATTATCATGGTGATAAAGTAAGAGTTTTCTTTTTCTTGTCCGCGGTTTTGATGATCATGGGACTTCCCTTCTTTAAGAGTATACTATCGATAAGTGCAAGCTCTGTTTTGCTCACCGCGGTGATAATGATCATTTTTGCCGGCCTGACCAATCCGAAACAAGCTTGGGTCTCCTTTGTTAATACGCTAATCTCTCTTTTTGGTTTTGTAATTTTTGAATATGCGGCAATTACTCACTTTAACTACGCTAGTTACCTCTTCTTTATAATGACTCAAGGGTTGGCTTTACTTTTTCTTTTTGCACTCTACTATTCTGTGAAAACGATTCGGGGATTTTATTTACTGAACAAGTAAGCTAACCTTCGTTACTGGCAAACTGACCGGTTTCTTTAGAGCGGCGATACATCAAACGAAACAACCAAAGACCAATAACTAAATAGACTAGATTCTCCACGAAACTTATTACAAAATAAGTCCAGTTAATGGCGGGGTTTTCAATTGCGGCTCGTGCTGCCTCAAAAACATAAGTTGTCGGTAGCAAATAAGCTATTGGTTGAATAAATTTCGGCAGTGTCTCAACTGGGAAAAAAGTCGCCGAAAGTGGTTGGAAAAGAAAAATTAACCCCCACGCTAAAGCCTGAATTCTAGTGCCGTACATAAATATCAGGCCCAATAGCAGTAAACCAATCGTCCAGGAAAATAAAGTGAGGTTCGTAAAGAAAAGTGACAAATTTCCCAGTCCCAAGCTGAAAATATTAAATTTAAATAAAGCGGCAGTAATCAGTGAAAGTAACACAAAAACTAGCAAACTTTTTGCAACCGCGGAAAACATTAAGGAGCCAATGTACTCTGTCATGGTCAAGGGTGAGACAAACATATTGCTTAAGTTTTTCGACCAGATATTCCAAAGTGCCCCAACTGAAATAGAGTATTGATCTACGCGAACAATTTCCCAAAGCAACAAGCCCAAAATCAGATAGTAAGCAGAAGCACCTTTGATTTGTCCGGTCAAAAAGACACTGGTCAGGCCGAAACCTAAAATAGTTATTGTGGAGAAGAAAAACAGATCAATAGTCACCTCAAGTGATCGTCTAGTGATGAATATTTCTTGGGTTAGTACAGCTAACATTCGTTTAATTGACATTCTTTTCTCCTCTGGCGATGTGGAGGAAAACATCCTCTAGTGTCGGCTTTTTGACCTCAATATCGGTGATCCAAATATCTTTTTCACTCAAACCAAAAATAAGTTTTGGAATTTGTTTTTCCTTGGTTTTTATTGTTACAGAGTATTGATGGGGGAAGGAAAAATCTTGTTTTTCCACCTTCAAGTACTCTTCAACCTTTCCTTTATCTCCATCAAAAGTAAGATTTAGAATTGCGGTCTCAATTCGTTTTGTTAGTCCCAGTGGGGTGTCTTGAGCGAAAATTTCCCCGTGATCTAGAAAAATAACTTCATCACAAAGTCGGGTCACTTCTTCCATATCATGACTAGTGTAAAGAATCGACATATTGTTTTCACGCCTTTTCTCTTCGATAAATCTAACTGTTTTGTCAGCAATATCTGGATCTAAGCTTGCAGTCGGCTCGTCCATGAAAACCAATTCTAGGTCGTTGATAAAGGCTTTGATCAGGTTCACTCTTGTCTTCTGACCAGATGATAAGTCCCAGTAACGCTTTGACAATATCTCTTTTATTTCGAAATAGTCGATCAAGTCGAGGATCTTCTTTTTGGCATCTTTTACTTGAAAAAGTCGGGCAAAAACTAACAAATTTTCCCAAACGCTGATACGGCCCTGCAGGGTATTAAAAGCGGAGACATAACCAACCTTTTGCAAAATTTCGACTCGATTTTGCTCAAACTCTTTTCCAAAGTAGTAAACATTGCCGCTAGTTTGGGTCGTAATCCCTAAGAGCATATGAATCGTAGTAGTTTTACCAGCACCATTAGGCCCTAGCAACCCAACAATCTTTCCTTTAGGGACAGCGAAAGAAACGCCTTTAACAGCTTCAAAGGTGCCAAATTTCTTGGCCAGATTTTTTACTTCCAAAATAGTTTCCATGAATAGTTAGTTTACTAGGGATTCGCGCAAAAGAAAAACCCCAATAAAGAGACAGGTTTAAAAGTATATAACTACTATGAGTTAACTTATTGTAAAAATAGGCTCAAAATGATAAACTACTCAGGTCGGGCCAGTAGCTCAATTGGCAGAGCAGATGCCTCTTAAGCATCCGGTTGAAGGTTCGAGTCCTTCCTGGCTCACCAGTTGCCCCAGTAGCTCAGTGGATAAGCAGAGCTTGCATTTTTCTGGAGCAAAAAAGTAGATCAGGACGTGCGCCTGTAGCTCAACGGATAGAGCAGTTGCGTTCTAAGCAATTGGTTGGGGGTTCGAATCCCTCCAGGCGCGCCAGCAAGGGTTCGTTTCCGCCTCAGCGGAAAGAACTCATCCCTCCTGGGGCGCCAAAAATTAAAGGAGACACACTGTGCCTCCTTTAAAGTTTTAATTTCCAATTTAATTAAGTTGCAGCTGGTGGTGTAGGAGTACTTTTTGGTGCGCTACTTTGTGGCATCATCTTGTCTTTATTTTCGGCAACGTCAGCGTAGCTTCGCATGTCAAGGAGAAGTCCAATCAATACCAAAAGCCATCCCCAGAAGCTGTGTACTGGACCAGCCGGTCCGACTACTAAAATGTACATTAAGGTAGTCATAGGTAGGAAAAGGAGTCCTAACAGTGGGAAGATAAACGTGTTGAAACTGCGGCTGACCAAATCTGTGAAAAGCCAAAGAATTAAAATTCCGATTCTTGGGAAAAACCCAGCTAATATAGCAAAGAGCAGAAACATCTAAAACACCCCCTCTCGGATTGGATTTTTTAATCAATTCGCGTTTTAATTTTGGAGCAAAACCACTAGGTTGTCAACTCTCAAATGAGAGGTCTATTTAGCGACCAGCTGTCACTAGAGGAAAAACGGTCAAAGGTTTCTCGGAAGTCTTTTAAATCCAAATTCTGCAGTCGGTTTGAGTAAATCCAAGTATAGTTGGGGTAATAAAGAAAAACCGCCGGGTCCTCGTCAAGCAAATGTTTAGCAAACTCCTGATATTTAGAGACTCTTACCTTTGGATCCAAACTCTTTCTCCCGTCTTCAAGCAATTTATCTAGCTTTGGCTGGGCAACTCCAGTGATATTTCCCTCTTTGATCTGAGTGGTATGCCAAAGTACGTACTGATCTGGATCTGAGTTTAACAAGAGTGAACTAAGCAGTACGCTAAAAGAGCGGTTGGGCACGATGGAATCCTTTAATTCTGATCCGGAAACTGCTTGGATCGTCACCTCGATTCCTAGTTTCTCCCAAGATTTTTTGATTTGCTGAGCGGTATTTTCATAGTCGGGCTCCGCTAGCGTTGTTATCGTCACAGTCATAAGTTTTCCATCTTTAACTAGCTTCCCACCAGTGTTTGTCCAACCTTCGGCTGTGAGCAAACTGTTGGCTTTGTCTAGATTGAAAGAGTATTTCTCTTTAATATTTTCTTGAAGTGCTGGTATATCGGCATAGGAATTTGAGGCAACTTTTCCTTTAGAACCAAGCGAATCTTTGACTAACTCTTCCTTATTCAAACTGTAAGTAAGTGCCTGACGAATATTTTTTTCCGAGAGAGGAGCTTCTTTGGTATTGAAAAAAAGTGTGACAAGTTGGTAAGGCAGTGACGGTTGGGCCACTTTATAATTTTTCCAGTCGGAAACTTTCGCCAAATCTCCCCGGCTTCCAGCTAGTGAGTGGATCTCCCCCAACCTCAAAGCGGTCAAAGCTGCCTCTTCGTTTGGGTAAAATTGAAACTTGAGTTTCAAACTAGAGTTTTCCAGGGTAACAGAGCCTTTTGAGACGTTGCTGAAACGAAACTTCCCTGTCCCTACGGGCCGGTAGTGGGTCAGGCTAATGTGTTTGGGGATCAACCCGAGGGTAGTCGCAGTCAAAAAAGGTGCAAAAGGCTCTTTAAGTTTAAAAGAAACCGTTTGGTCATTAATTTTCTCAACCTTTACGTCACGGAAATTATTCGCGACAACCGACTCGTAGAGTGGGTTTTGCGCTAAACCAATCGAATAGACTACATCATCAGCGGAAAATTTTTCTCCATCTTGCCAAAAAACATCCTTACGCAGATGGAAAATATACTCAGTGTCACCCTTTATCTCAATGCTTTCGGCCAAATCAGGAACAACATTACCCTCTTTATTAATCTTGGTAAGTCCGGAAAAAACTAAGCTGTCGATATCTTTTTCGCTTTCCAACCTTGAGAAAAGTGGGTTGAAGGTCTTTGGCTCTCCCACAATTGCTTCTTTATAGGTCGGTTTAACAATTTTTTGACCGTAAGCAGTGATATTTTGTCCAAGACGAGGAAGGAGGAGATTAAAAACAACTACAAGAATAAGTAGTGCTCCGACAACAAAGGCAACACTTTTCCATTGTTTTTTTAAAACCGCGACTAGATAAAGGTAGAAAAAACGTATTCGACGAAACATGAGAAAGATCTAACTTAAAACAATTGAGTAGAGAGAAAGCAAAACCAATCCAGTTGCCGAAGCAATAGTCGCATAATAAAGAATTTTTTCAACTCCTCTGCGAGAGCGATAAACTACCGCTTCTCCACCAAAAGTACTCCCGACACCAGCTCCTTTTTGTTGCAAGAGCACACAAGTGATCAGGGCTACCGAAACAACCATTTGTAAGATCAACAAAATAGTTTTTATCATTTTCCAGATTGCTATGTTATCACAAGAATTCCTTTTGAACAAGTTAACGGAAAAGACTGTGGAGGACCGTCGAAACAATCCCGATTATCAACGAAGCAATCAAAGCCGAAAAGAGCTGGCTGATATCAGTAGAAGGTAGATTAAAGCCAGAAATAGTCGCTCCTCCAAAATGAAAAGCTTGAATTTGAAAATCGTGGATAAAATAGGTTACTCCAAACAAAATTATCACGTTGATAAAGAAGCTAAACAATCCAAAGGTGAGAAGATTGAACGGCAGGGAAAGCATTTTGAGAACTGGTTTGACGAATAAAGTAAGCAGTGCAAAGATCACTGCTGCGATTGCTAGTGTCAGATAATTGTTGTGGTAGTCAAAACCAGTATAAAAATAGGCAACGCTGCCAAAGGAGATCAAGGAAATTACAAGACTGCGGGCATATTTTTTCAAGATAAACAAATTTTAACAACCAGGAGTGACCAGTGTCAAAGTTCAACTAGGCAGAAAACTCTTGGCGCGAAGTTTGCGGTGATAGGTTATCGCAAAACGATGAGCTTCATCTCTGATCCTCTGAACCAATAGTAGGGCTTTCGAATTTTTAGGCAGAACTAGAGGCTTTTTTTCATTTGGCCGATAAATTTCTTCATTTTTTTTTGCTAATCCAATTACAGGAATAGAGAGTTCTAGCTGATCCAGTACTGCAACTGCAGCACCCAATTGAGTCTTTCCCCCATCGACGACCAGGAGGTCAGGATGGTCCCAGTTATTGTGAAAGCGTCTCGTTAAAACTTCAGCCATAGAGGCTGGGTCGTTGATACCCTCTATCGTTTTGATTTTGAAACGACGATAGTCGGCTTTACTGATCTTGCCATCAATAAGAACAACCATTGATCCGACACTATTTTTACCCAAAATATTGGAGATGTCATAACACTCAATTCTTTGCGGGATTCTAGAAAGGTTTAACTCTTCAGCTAAGTCTTTTAACTGAGAGTTATAGATCCCTTCAAGTACCTCTGGCCCATCAAGATACTTATCAATGTCTTCATAGCGTTTCGTAGTTTTTTCTATCGAGGAAATTTTATTGCGCACGATTAGGGCTTCTTCATAATCTTGTTTTTTGGAAGCTTCTATCATCTCTTTCGAAAGTTCGGTGAGCAGTTTGTTGGATTCTCCATTTAAAAAGGAAGTCAATTTTTTAAGGGAAGACCGATAATCTTTCCTACTTATTACTCCGGCACAGACTCCAGGACAAAGTCCTAAGTGATAAGATAAACACCCTCTCCCGCTATTGGACTTACAGGTGGTACGGAATGGGAAAATCCGGCGGGCAATCCTCAGAGTATCTCGGGCCGCACGTGCGGTAGTGAATGGTCCAAAATAAGTGTAAGAGTTTTCAATATCCCTTTTACGCCCGGTAGTTATTTTAGGAAAATCTTCTTTAGTAAAAATAATATAAAGGTAGTCTTTATCATCTTTTAGCCTGGAATTATAAAAAGGTTGGTACTGTTTTATTAATTTTGCTTCAAGCAAGAGTGCTTCAACATCAGAGGCAACCTCAATAAAATCAACGTAAGCAATATTTTCTACCAAGGCCCGAGTTTTTTCTTGCTCGAGGTTTTTTTGGAAATAGCTGCTAACTCGGGCTCGTAAGTTGATTGCTTTGCCCACGTAAATTACTTCCTTATTTTTATCTTTGAAAAGATAAACTCCAGGAAAAGTAGGAACCTTTTTGTAGAAGGCGACTTTCATAGCGACTCCTAGTATAGCAAAGGAAGGCTATTTGTGCCTAAAGCGATAATAGTAGGGGTAAAGAAAAGAAACTGCGACAAGAAGCAGGACTATCAAAAGGGCGATTTGTTGAGGCTCAAAACTAAAAAATGGTTTGACTTTAATCTGATTATTGATCTGTTTTTCATAAGGCGCTCCTCCTGCTTTCCCAAGCAGTTTAGTTTCCAACCCAACATTTTTATTATCAAGCAGTGAACTACTGCGCAGCTTAATCTGCACTTCTCTTTTTTCCAAAGGCAAGATTGTACCCAATTCTACTGAAGAGTCGGACAAAACTCCTAGGGTTTTCTCGCCGCTTTTAAGAACTAAGGTAGAATCAAAGATTGCCTGTCCGGTTTTGTTTTCGACAGTGAGCTTGGCAGTTTGGGGGAAACCAGAGATCACTTTTGACTTATTTAAAGTTAGAGTAACTTCTGGTTTTACTGTTGAGGAAACTTTGGCAAATTCTACCGAGACATCGTCATTTTGTTTGGCAGAAGTTTTGTAGGCTCCTGCAGGAAGTGGGTCTTCACTACTTTCACCATTGATTGCGAACACGAAATGGTTGGTATCAAGTTTGGTGAAATAGTCAATTCCTCCAGTTGTTGAGCTCCAGGTGGGATCAACCTGAACCCACTGCCCACTAGCCTTGTCATAATACTCTGGCCAAGCATGCAAAATTGTCGTATCGACCAAGCCCTCGATCTTTGTGGGACGCAGTGTAGTGTTGTCGGTGTAAGCGTAACCAACCAAACCTCGAGAAGGAATTCCTTTGGCACGGGCTAGAGCAACGAAAAGATCAGAAAAATCAGTACAAATAGATTTATCCGGCTGGTTGATTGCATTTAGCGACCCTCTCCTACCAAGAGAATCGGACTGCAGACGAGAGTAATCATACTTCAGCGTTGTTGCTACATAGTCATAAATTTCTTTTGGCCCAGCGAGCTCTTTGGCTTTCTTTTGAATTTGAGCATTTTGGGAGTCAATGTATTTGTCATTTTTAGTAAATTTAGTTAACTGAGTGCTATCGTAAGTTTGAGGATTTTGAAAAAGTTTATCATTGTCGGTAATTTTGGCAAAACCTTTTGCAGTGATCTCCAAGCTTGAGTTTCCTTTAACTATATAGTCGGCTAAGTAATTCCCTGAGCTGTCGGTGTAGCTTTTGACTGCTTTGGGCTCGATGCTGGTATAGTTCATCGCCTGATAGGCAGTGTCCGGCGGCAGGGCGATCGTCGCCTTGGCGCTGTAAAGGTTTTTATTTTTATAGCGATATTTGAGGGTAAATTGATAAACTTGGTAATCCCCGAAAGTGGCAAAAACTCCCGCGGAATTGGGATTTTTGGTGAAAATGTAGCTTACTTTGGCTCCATCAGAAACCTGATCGGCAGTTGGGGTCATTTTTCCTAAGGTCCCGTAACTCTTCGGAATATTGATGGTGAGTTTGTAGGAAGTGAGATTTTCATTAGTGACAATCTGGGGTACTGAAACTTCCCAAATACTGCCATTTTTCCTCGCTAACCCAGCAACACTGTAAGAGATTGTGAATTTAACTGATTTGTTCTGACCAACCGCCTGCTGATTTAATTTCGCAATCAGGACCGTAGAACCCGCCACCTGTGGACAAGTCGAATCAGCAGTTGTAGTAATCCGAAGCGAACCCAAAGCGTCATTTCCCGAGACATCGGAAACTTTGTCAGAGCCAGTAGTGATGCAATACTCTGAAGCAAAATAATCTTTGGTTAAGTTAGTGAGAGTGACGTTATGAGTAACCCGAGCAACCCCATCATCGCCAAAATCAAAAACAATATCGTAGCCGGTTGAAAACTGCCCAGCGGCAACACTTTTTGGAATAGGAAAAAGCGAAAATCCAAGAGTAAAGATTACGACTATTGCAAGGGCTTTCAGGAAAATTTGTTTGAACTTGGGCATGTTTGTTTGTCCAATTGATTTTAGCAACTTTAAATTACTTTCGCCAGATAGGTCCCGGTGGCACTTTTTTTGTTGTTGATAATCTGCTCAACCGAACCTTCTGCGACTAACTCACCACCTTTGTCACCACCTTCTGGACCAAGATCAATGATCCAATCAGCCGTCTTTATGACGTCAAGGTTGTGCTCAATCACCAAGACTGTATTTCCGAGTTCGACCAAACGATGCAGAACTTTCAATAAATTTTCAATATCAGCAAAGTGCAAACCAGTAGTCGGCTCATCTAATATGTAAAAAGTCTTGCCGGTAGAGCGTCGAGACAGCTCCGTCGCTAATTTGACTCTTTGCGCTTCTCCACCAGAAAGAGTCGTCGCTCCCTGACCAAGTTTCATGTAACCCAAACCGACATCATTTAGAGTTTGGAGTTTTGCTTTAATATTTGGGATGTTTTCAAAAAATTTACTTGCAACCTGTATCGTCATTTCGAGTATCTCAGCGATATTTTTCCCCTTGTAAGTTATCTCTAGAGCCTCCCGGTTGTATCTTTTTCCTAAACAAGTCTCACAAGTGACGTAAACATCGGGCAAAAATTGCATTTCTATTTTGATGACCCCATCACCCTGACAAGTCTCACAACGGCCCCCTTTTACGTTAAAGGAGAAACGACCAGAGGAGTAGCCTCTGGCCCTTGCATCCGGAGTATTAGCGAAAATATCCCTGATATTGGTAAAGGCTCCAGTGTAAGTTGCTGGATTGCTTCTTGGTGTCCGTCCAATCGGAGACTGGTCAATGTCAACTACCTTATCAATATGTTCGATTCCGCTTATTTCACCATACTTTCCAGGTTTTTCTTTACTTGAATACAGCTTGTTCGAGAGAGCTTTTTTCAAAATATCCCCCACCAAAGTTGATTTGCCACTTCCCGAAACACCAGTGACTGCGATAAATTTGCCCAAAGGAATCTCAACGTCAATATTTTTTAAATTATGTTCCGAAGCCTTTTTGATCGTCAGTTTATTTTTGTTTTCAATTCTTTTGAAATCTTTAGTGGAGAGCCCTACGACTTTTGTTCCTTTGAGAAACTGTCCTGTTAATGAAGCTTTTGTATTGGCAACAATCTCTGGAGTTCCCTCAGCAATTATTTCCCCACCGAGCTCCCCCGCACCGGGGCCAATGTCGACCAGATAATCAGCTCTTTCCATGACTTCTCGATCATGCTCGACTACTATAACTGTATTGCCTAATTCTTTTAATTCCATGAGAGTTTTGATCAATCTATCGTTGTCTTTTGAGTGCAGACCGATCGTTGGCTCATCAAGTACGTAGAGCACCCCCGAAAGTCCGGAACCAATTTGCGAAGCTAGTCTGATTCGCTGTGCTTCCCCACCAGCCAAAGTGGCACTGCTGCGATTGACCGTCAAATAACCCAAACCAACGTCCAGAAGAAATTTCAATCTAGAGTTGATTTCTTTCAGAACTTGAAAAGAAATCTGTTTTTCTTTTTCAGAAAGGGGTAGATTTTTAAACCAATCAGCAGTTTGCTCAATCGAGCGGTTGGCGACTTCGACAATTGATTTTTCATTGATAGTTACAAAGAGAGCTTCAGCACGAATGCGCGCACCGTGGCAGAGCTCACAGAGCTCTTCTCTCATGTATTTTTCGATCTCTCTTTTGACCCATTCACTTTCAGTTTCTCGGTAACGTCTAGACAACTCAGGAACAAGTCCTTCGAAAGTCGTATTAAAAGTAATATTTCGGCCAAAACGGTTACGGCCAGAAACTTTAAACTTATCACTATCACTTCCGTAGAGGATCACCTCAAGTATTTCTTTTGGTAAATCTTTCACCGCTGTTGTCAATGAAAAACCCAAATGATGTCCCAAAGCCTCAATGCGGCGTGACGACCAGGTGTCATGGGCGAGCATTCGGCTCCAGGGATGGATCGCACCTTCGGAAATTGATAGATTTTTGCTCGGGATTACCAAATCCGGGTCAACGGTTAGTTTGACTCCCAAACCATCGCAGCTAGGACAAGCCCCGTGAGGGCTGTTAAAAGAGAAAGTTCGCGGCTCAATCTCAGGTAAAGACAAACCATGCTCTGGACAAGCAAATTTTTCGGAAAATATTTTGCCGCTCTCACCTTCTTTGGCAACTAGTACGAGTCCTTCACCATAGCGTAGAGCAGTCTCAACCGTTTCAGTGAGCCTCTGACGATCAACTCCGGTGACTAACCGATCAATCACTGCTTCAATATCATGAATTTTGTAACGATCCAACGAAGGTACTTCATCGATTTCGTAAACTCTGCCATCAACTCTGACTCTTACCAAACCTTTTTTCTTCAAATCGCGGAAAACTTCCTCGTAAATTCCTTTGCGTCCTTTGATGATCGGCGCGAGGATAAAATTGACCTGGTCTTTCTTACTTTTTTTCAACTCTGAATCTATCTGATCAACAATCTCCTGAACAGTCTGGGCTTTGATTTCTCGCCCGTCAATCGGACAGTGAGGCACTCCAATCCTAGCCCAAAGGAGTCTCATATAGTCATAAATTTCCGTGATGGTGCCAACAGTAGAGCGTGGATTTTTCGAAACAGTTTTTTGATCGATAGAGATTGCGGGAGAAAGGCCTTCGATCTGATCAACATCGGGCTTTTCCATCAAACCGAGGAATTGTCGGGCGTAAGCAGACAAGCTCTCAACGTAGCGTCTTTGGCCTTCAGCATAGATCGTATCAAAGGCTAATGAGCTCTTACCCGAACCTGAGATACCGGTAATAACAACTAGAGAATTTTTGGGAAGTTCTAAATCGAGATTTTTAAGATTGTGTTCGCGCGCGCCACGAATGATGAGTTTGTCAGCTTTCATTAATTTCGTTTTTAAATTTTCCAGAAATTTGCCGAAAAATCTTACCAGAAATAGTCAAAAACATCAACCCTTATAAAGGGTTAAATTTGCAAAAGGAGCGTATAATAAGGGTGTTGGTCTGAACGGTAGTGGTAAAGTGCAATTGGACCGCACCCAATGCTTTTGCCACCAACCTGCCCTCAGACCTTCAGGAGAAAGATCATCAAACACACCCAGGTGCCAATTAGATGGGGGTGTTGCTAAGCTACTTCGACAGGCCCTATTTATCAACGCTTCGTCACGTTGATGACTCACTCCCGTGCCGGCACCTCACGGGAACTTTCTTTTTTCTCTAAAGCTTAACTTGATCGGCCTTCTTTTTTAACGAAATCTTCTGTTACTGTTTGGGGGACTTTGAGTTCTCTTGAACGAAGCTCTAAAATTTGATCACGAATTAGGGCGGCTCTCTCGAAATCCAGCATCTCAGCGGCCATTTTCATTTCTTTTTCTAAATCAGCAGTTAATTTTTTCACTTGAGCGGGTGGGATTTTGGCAAAATCAAGTTCCTCGGCGGTCGTGACCTCAGGTTGTAGTTCAGAAAGGCGCTCGGAAATGTCATGAATGGTCTTTTGGATACTCTGCGGAGTGATATCGTTCTCTTTATTGTAGGCAATCTGAATAGCGCGTCGCCGGTTAGTTTCCCCAATCGCTGCCTCCATTGATCCAGTGATCCGGTCAGCGTACATTATTACTTTTCCACCAACTCTTCTCGCTGCTCGACCGGTCGTCTGAATCAAAGAAGTACGGCTGCGTAAAAAGCCTTCTTTGTCTGCATCCAGTATGGCAACCAGGGAAACTTCTGGTAAATCCAGTCCCTCTCGAAGCAGGTTAACCCCGACCAGAACATCATAGATACCCCGACGCAAGTCGGCGAGGATTTGAATTCTCTCAAGTGTTTCTACTTCAAAGTGAATATACATCACTTTAACTCCTCGCTCTTTGAGATACTCTGTCAGCTCCTCGGCCATCTTTTTTGTCAGTGTCGTCACTAAAACTCTCTCACCTTTTTCAACTTTTTTGGCTACCTCACCGATCAAATCCGGAATTTGATTTTCAATAGAGCGCACCTCAATCTCGGGATCGACAATTCCGGTTGGTCGGATGATCTGCTCCACCACTTGCTCTGACATAGAAATTTCGTATTTTTCTGGAGTTGCGCTGGTATAAATAGTTTGATTGATTCTTCGGGCAAATTCGTCATAGGTCAGAGGGCGATTGTCAAAGGCCGAGGGCAAACGGAAACCGTGTTCAACCAACATTGTTTTGCGGGCTTTCTCGCCGTGCCACATACCACGAACTTGAGGCAAGGTCATGTGCGACTCATCGACAATTAATAAAAAGTCTTTGGGGAAATAATCCAGCAAGGTGAAGGGTGGGTCCCCTGCTGCTCGACCATCGAAATAGCGGCTGTAATTCTCAATTCCTGAGCAATAGCCAAGCTGTTCGATCATTTCCAAATCATAATTAGTACGAGACTCAAGCCTCTGCGCTTCAACTAATTTGTTATCAGCCTTTAATTCGTTTAGCCGGATTTTCAGATCATCTCGGATTTGTCCAAGTGGGCTTTTCAGGTTTTGT
>DATIHF010000030.1:0-2922 GCA_035480955.1 Saccharimonadales bacterium (SeqCode)
TTATTTCCAAGGATCCCATTACTCCCCGGTTGATCAAGAGTGCTTCCCAGACATTACTGTTAAATACGAAGATTGTTAATTCATGTTAAAAATTGTTGGTTTTGCTGGTTCGCTGAGAGAAAAATCCTACAACAAAATGGCTTTGCGTTTAGTTCTAAAGTTTGTGGAGGAAGCAGGAGCAGAGGCAGAGTTTGTTGACCTAAAACCTTTAAATATCCCACTTTACGATAAAGACCTGGAAGAAGAAATCAAACTACCGGAAGGGATAAAAACTCTGCGGGGAAAAATTGAAAAAGCCGATGGAATGATTATTGCTACTCCAGAATATAACCACTCGATTCCAGGGGTTTTAAAAAACACTCTAGACTGGCTCTCGCGCGAGGAATACTACCCGGATATTTTATCAGGTAAGAGGACGGCGGTCTTTGGCGTTTCGAGTAGGAACTTTGGAACTGTCAGAGCCCAAATTGCCTTTCTGCCAATTGCCAATAGTTTGGGGCTTTATCTCATGCCTTCAAAAACCTATGTAGCTAATTCCGAAAAAGTTTTTGACCAAAACGGAAACTGTCTAGATCCGAAAGTGGAGGAGAGATTGAAAAAGTTTGCTGAGCGCTTTGTTGCTTTTGTTAAAGCCTAGGCTTAAAATTTAAGAAGAAATGAAAAAACTGCTCACCTCAAACACTGGTTTCACTCTCATCGAACTCCTAATCGTGATTACGATTATTGTCATTGTGATCGGCGTTGGAGCAGTTTCTTATACAACAGTGGCACGCAACTCCCGTAATTCCCAAAGGCAAAGTGCTTTAAAAAAAATCTCCGAAGCGCTTGAAGAATACTATGCGGATCACCATACTTATCCCAATACCAACGTAAGTGGACAATTTCAAACTGTAGGTTCTGATTGCGGTAAAAATGCTTACGATGCTATTTGTTGTTTATTGGGTGGAACTATCGCTTCAGTTGACTCTTCTATAATACCAGCAGGATCATGGCGTTGTACCGACCCCTTTAATACCTACATTGCCCCTGGAGAGAAGTTAGCGACAATTGCCAACCGAAATATTTACACTGGCCTACCACGCGACGCTAGTATAAACCCAACTGATGACAGCGGGACGACTCTAACGACCAAATATTATGCTTATGCCTCTGACGGACAATCGTACGTTTTAACAACAACAAATTACGAAGGGACTGCTCCTTCGGAAAACCGTTTTTCTAGTACATTCTCCAGTTATTATTGGCCAAAAGCCTCAGCGTGGGTGGGCAGTATTGCTTGGGGAAACCAATATGCTGTTCGTAGTCCTCACGAACACTAATTTATTAACAACGCACTAAAGGTATGTTTATTTGAGGATTTCTTGCTTTCGTGAGATTATTAAACCCGAGAATCTAATTGAATGAAAAAACTGCTCAAATTTTCAACTTCAGGATTTACCTTAATCGAACTTCTTCTAGTAATAACAATTATTGTTATTGTGATCGGGGTGGCGGCTGTTTCCTACACGACAGTATTGCGTAATAGCCGCAATGCTCAGAGAAAGAGCGATCTCCAAAAGATTAGCCAGGCCCTCGAGGCTTTTTACTCAGACAACAAATATTACCCATCTAGCCCCGATCTCGTAGGTTGTCTTACCGGCTCCAGCTGTACTCTTGTCAATGGGAAGCCTTCCACGAATGTCTACGTGCAGTCTCTACCAGCGGATCCTCAAGGGAGTAGCAGTGACTATCAGTACTTACCAAATAAAGACAGTACTTTCCCAGGAGTTGATTGGCAAGGCTATTCTTTGACTGCCTTGAAATATGAGCCAGTGCCATCCCCCTACACGGTAGTCGGTCCCACCCACTAGGGACGATTTACTTCTACCCACAATAAGTTTAGAATAGCCTCTGCTTATGCTAGAAAATCTAGAAAAAATTCGATCCGATTTTCCTATTCTCAAAAGAAAAATCTACGACCATCCTTTGGTTTATTTTGATAATGCGGCGACTAGTCAAAAGCCAAAGCAAGTAATCGCGGCGATTGCAGACTATTACGAAAACCATAATGCCAACGTCCACCGTGGGGTCCACAAACTCTCAGAAGAGGCGACCGAGATGTATGAGGGTGCTCGGAAAAAAGTCGCGGATTTCATCAATGGGGGAGATAAGCGCCAGATCATTTTCACTCGCAACGCGACCGAAGCGATTAACCTTGTTGCCTACACTTGGGGAAAAGCTAATATCAAAGCAGGAGACGAGATATTACTCACGGAGATGGAACACCACAGCAACTTAGTTCCCTGGCAAATCCTCGCTAGAGAGGTTGGCGCGAAGCTAAAATTCATCAGGATTAATGAAAAAGGGGAGCTGAGCGATGATTGGGAAAAATTAGTGACCCCAAAAACAAAATTGATTGCTCTGACCCATGTGTCCAATGTTTTAGGCACGATCAACCCGGTTAAAGAAATAAGCGAAAAAATAAAAAAAATAAATAGTGAAATTAAAATATTAATTGACGGCGCTCAGGCGGCTCCTCATTTACCGGTTTCCGTGCAGACACTAGGTTGCGACTTCTATGTTTTTACTGGACACAAAATGCTCGGACCCACGGGGATCGGAGTTTTGTGGGCCAAAAAAGAAGTGCAAGAGTCTATGCCACCCTTTCTTGGTGGAGGGGATATGATTTTAGAAGTAGACCTGGAAAAATCTACTTACAATTACTTCCCTTGGAAATTTGAAGCAGGGACCCCCAACGTTGCCGGAGCAATTGGTCTAGGGGCCGCTTGTGACTACCTAACAAAAATTGGGATGAAAAGAGTGAGGGAACACGAGGAAGAGCTAACAATTTATGCTCTAGAGCAGCTGAAAAGAGTTAAAAACTTAAAAATTTATGGACCAGAGAAAATTGAGCATCGCTCAGGAGTAATTTCTTTTAATATT
>DATIHF010000031.1:0-3445 GCA_035480955.1 Saccharimonadales bacterium (SeqCode)
AAAGAGGTGAAGTAATTATGGCAAAAAATAATAAAAAAGATGATCCAAAAGGTTTCTCAGAGGGGGAACGCGATGCGCTTAAGGATCTTATCTTGGAACGTAGGTCAGAGAAGAATGATGAAAGTACCGTTCTGGCGAAAATCGCGGAGATGCCTGAGCCGGATAAATCCATGGCTCAGCGAATCCATGAAATTGTGAAAGAAAATGCACCAGAGCTTTCTGCAAAAACTTGGTATGGGATGCCAGCATACGCCAACAAAGACGGCAAGGTCATTTGTTTTTTCAAAACAGCTTCGAAGTACAAGCAGCGCTATTCCGATTTAGGTTTTCTAGAAACAGCAAATTTGGATGAAGGCAACATGTGGCCTGACACTTTTGCAATCAATAAATTAACTGCCGCTGAAGAAAAAAAGATTGCTGAACTCGTGAAAAAAGCAGTAAGCTGATAGCAGGGGTTATCAAGTAACCTGTTCAAAGGTTGGAATTTCTTTCCAAAGTGGGTTTTTGTTGTTTGGATCACCGTAGTTATAATTAACTGTAATTTCCTCTCCCTTTTTTATATTCTTTAGTGCTTTAAACTCCAGAGTTCTGTCTTTTGAATTTTTTTTGTAAGTGGCATTTGGTTCATAAGAATGGTTGAAAATAGAACCAAAACCCAGCACTATTGCGAGCAAATCTTGCTCATCATCAAAAGAAAAATAATAAGTCGCCAAGATACTTTCTTTTAAAACAGACACGTCATCAATTGGGACTTCCAACATTGGTGAGACCTCGACAATTTCGTCTTTTTCTATATCATTAGCCGCAAAAATTCCTCGACCAGCGTTTTTTATTTTTGACTCGGCGACAAATATTTTGGTGGAAGGGTAGACTTTTTTCATAGGTGCTGATTTTAAAGTTAAAACATTCTACCATTTTTGCCCTAAGTTCTCACTTTGTTATTGCATTTTCCCCAGGAAAAGGTAAAATTCGAACTATGAAGATCCTTGCTGTAACTTTATTGATTTTATTTGGACTTTATTGGCTGTTTGACCACTACGCTCCTCTTCCTCTCAATCACGAATCTTTTCATTTATACCAACACAACCTACACCGCATCTTGGGAATAGTTCTCTTGGTAGCAGCTGGTTTGGTAGCGTGGAAATGGAACCCAAAGAGCAAATCCCAACCCCCAGATGGAAATAAAAGTTAAACGGTTTGATAAGACCCTCCCGCTCCCTGATTATGAAAAGGGTGCCGCTTGTTTCGATCTTCCTTGTCGAGAATCTACAACAATCCAACCAAAAGAAATCAAACTTATTCCGTTAAATGTTTCTGTTCAGATACCAGAAGGTTTTGCACTTCTAGTTTTTGCTCGAAGCAGCACACCCTGGAAAAAAGGCCTACTGGTCGCCAACAGCGTTGGAATAGTTGATCCTTTTTATCGTGGTGACAAGGACGAGGTATTGATTGAACTTCTGAATTTTTCTGACAAAGAGGTCCAAATCGAAAAAGGTGAACTGTTAGCCCAAGGAATGATCGTAAAATACGAGACTGCCACTTGGTCTGAGGTAAATGCGATGGGTGAAGAAGGTTCTGGCGGTTACAAACAAGATTAATAATATGAAAAAACCAAAAGCTTATCTTGCTAGTCCCTATGGTTTTGCCGAAAGCACCAAATATTTCATGGACAAAATTTATGTCCCAGCTCTTTCTGAGGTGGTTGAAGTTATCAACCCTTGGGATTTTTCTCAAAGCCAAGATCTCGGAAAACTAAACAAAGAAGCTCTGGAATCCTGTGATATCGTCATTGCCGCACTTGATGGTCAAGAAGTCGATAGTGGGACTGCCGCAGAAGTCGGCTATGCTGCAGGGATCGGGAAGAAAGTTTACGGTTACAGATGAGATTTTCGACAAAGTGGTGAGGGAACAGGAACAAGTATTAATCTTCAAGTTGAGTATTTCATCGAAAGTTCGGGCGGGGAAGTATTTAAGAATCTAAATGAATTAAAGGAGGTGATTAAAAATGACAGATAACGATCATCCAACAACTGTTTACGCTAAAAAAGTTGTTAACAATAACAACGCTACCGGTGGAGCAATCTACGGTTTAGGTATTTTTGGAGCTTTCTTCTACTACTTAGCGCAGGTCCATGGTCTTTGGGATTTACTAGTCGCGATTTTCAAATCACTATTTTGGCCAGCATACATGCTCTACGAAGTGATGAAAATCATGCACATCAGGCTCTAGAGTTGTAACTAAATTCCAAGGTAAGCGGGAGTTTGAGAAAATCTGCGTAATCTTTGGCAGCGAGCTCGACTAGTGTCTTTTCTTTTTTATTGATTTTTCGATAAAAAGTCAGAGAAACCTCAACTTTGTCTTTCTTCAGATTTCTTTTCCAATAACCGACGATAAGTCCGTTAAGAATGATGACTGACGTCAGGAAATTCCCCTGCGCGATCATTTTTTCGATATAGCGTTCACTCCCTAGCGCCGAACGATCTCGATAAGCAATCGTGTACTCGTCATAAATTGATAACAAGTGCGCTTGATCGGCTGTTTCAACCTTAGTTTTTTCCGAAAACCAGTAGGTTTTGCCCTCGATTGTTTCGCTAACCAACTTATCCTGATTCAAGTCCAACCCCTCAACAATTTCTTTTTGGTTGAGTCCTGACCACCACGAAAAATCGATTACTTGGGCTGGGCCATGACTGGAGAAATATTTCCAAGTTAATTTAGCTAAAGACTCTTCGCGAGAAAGTTTTTTGCTCTTGGGTGCTCTTTCAGAAACTAAAGCATAGGTAAGCTGTTTACCGATCTTTGGTCCAGAACAAATTATGCTATCGAGCTCAGGCCACATGATCAGGTGTGCCAAACGCTGGACATCTGTTTCAATCTTCAGCTCGTCAAGAAGCTTGGTTCTTAGCTCTTGTCTAGTTTTGTAATTTTTCCTACTTAGCTCTTTGACAATCACCTCGGTTGCCCGTGCAAAAACTTCGTCAGTTAGTTCCAATCGCCGGTTGTACCCAGCCATTTGTGCCTTAACTTTATCGCGAGTAAGATCCTGCATCCAAACGAGATCAGCTGGTGTGACAAAATGCCAAGTCGGCCGCAGCACATGAGTGCGGAGGAACTTGCCTTCGTTAAATGCGTGTTCAACTGACTGGTCAGTGGAATTTTTGATTCTGATACCAAGGGAGTATTTGGCAGCCGGGAAATCTTGAGCTTGCACCGCTCCAAAATTATCAACTACCTCTTCTGGTTTTACAAATTTATCACCCAACAAATGTTGGTTTATCAATCGCGATTGGGTGATATTCATTTCATTTGAGTCTTTTTAACAACCTTGCCTTCCTTATTATAGGTGACCCACTCGCCGACTTGTTTGCCATTTTCAAAATACCCACTTCGCATTTTTGAACCATCTTTTCGAAACCATTCGAAATACCCTTCAAGGACTTGATC
>DATIHF010000032.1:0-11278 GCA_035480955.1 Saccharimonadales bacterium (SeqCode)
TGAAGCACTGCGCTTACCTTTAAGCTGTAAGTTAGTTCCTTCTCTTCGGTCTAGTCTGAATTTTGGCCCAGTATAGCGTGCCATTTAAGCTCTCCTTCTCTTTCTGGGGCGGGGTCCATTGTGAGGAATTGGTGTTACATCGGCAATTGCTTTGATCGCTAGGCCAGTATTTTTCAACGCTCTGATAGAAGCATCTCTTCCCGAACCTGGTCCTTTGATGTAAACTTCCACTTCTTTCAATCCTCTTTCCGCTAATCTTCTGGCCAAAGTCTCTACTGCTGTAGTCGCAGCATAAGGAGTAGACTTTCTTGCTCCTTTGAAACCAACTGCTCCAGAGCTACTCCACCCTAAGGTATTGCCGTCTTCATCAGTAATTGTCACCAAAGTGTTATTGAAAGTTGCAGAAACGTAAACTTTACCTTTGGTTACCTCTTTAATTGGTTTAGTCTTTTTTCTTTCCATTATTTACCTGTCGACGCGACGTCTTTTTTAGCCGCTGCTTCCATCTTGAGAGCAACTTCTTTCTTTATTGCCCCAACTGTCATTCTTTTACCTCTTTTTGTTCTAGCATTGCTTCGAGTTCTCTGTCCGCGAGCGGGAAGATTTTTTCGGTGACGCAAGCCTCGGTAAGAACCAATCTCTTCCAATCGTCTGATGTTTTGCTGGATTGTTCGGCGCAAATCGCCTTCAACCATAATCAAATCAATTTCTTTTTGAAGTTTCGAAATTTCCGCTTCGGTCAGATCTTTCATTCTTTTATCTGGGTCTACCTTGGTGTTTGTTAACACTTTAGCGGACAGAGACCTACCTAAACCATAGATATAGGGTAGGGCGAAAAGAACTTTTTTATTGTTTGGTAGATCAATTCCACTGATTCGAGCCATCTTATCCTTGTCTTTGCTTATGGCGGGGGTTTTCGCAAATCACGTAGAGTACCCCTCGTCTTTTAACGATTTTACATTTTAAACAACGTCTTTTGATTGATGCTTGTACTTTCAAATTACCTTTCTCGATATAAACTACTAACGTTCTCTGTATACGATTCTGCCTTTGGTCAAGTCATAAGGGCTGATGTGCAATCTGACTTTGTCACCTGGCAAGATGCGGATGTAATTCATCCTTAATTTTCCTGCTAGATGGCATAAAACAACACTTCCAGCTAAACCTTCAGGTGCACTTTTATCAATTTCAACCCGAAAAAGAGTATTGGGTAAATTTTCCAATACCTTTCCGATAACTTCAATATTTTCTTCTGGCATTTAAATAATTATTACTGTTTTCTTTTTGCGTAACTGAAGTGCCTATTTTACCAAAAAACCTACTCAGACGTCAATACTACAGGCCCTTTTTTGGTGATGGCAACGGTTCTTTCGAAGAGCCCTGCTAGGTTACCATCTTTAGTTGCGATTGTCCAGCCATCGTCAAGCAAAACTATTCCAGCTGATCCCCTGTTGTAGATGACTTCAATTGCAATCACCAAACCCTCTTTTAGCTCTTCTCCCTTACCTTTTTCACCTCTTCCTGGAATCATCGGGTCCTCGTGCAAAATTTTTCCAACTCCGTGACCAACCAGCTCTTTTACCACCGAGTAGCCAGCTCCCTCAATGATTGTTTGAATCGTGTTGCTAATATCACCAACTCTGTTACCAACTTTTGCCTGTTTTATTGCTTCTTTTAGAGCTTGCTCGCCAGTATCTAAGAAACTTTGAATCTCAGGGGCGACCTTTCCAACAACAAAGGTTTGCGCCATGTCAGAGTTATACCCGTCCAACAATGCACCTAAATCCACCCCTATGATGTCTCCTTCTTTTAGCTCGTAATTACCAGGGATCCCGTGAACAATCCAATCGTTCGGAGTCGTACAAATAGTGTATTGGTAGTTCTCAACTTTTTTGAAAGCGGCCTGCCCTCCATATTTTTCAAAGATTTTCTCAACAATCTGATCCAATTCTAGCGTGGTGATTCCCGGGCGGATATTTTTGGCAACTTCTTTCATCGCAACAGCGCAGATCCTGCCCGCTTTTGCCATTATTTTGATTTCCTCTTTAGTTTTTAAATTGCTCATCGATATTCTTTCTGACTTCTTCTACACTTCCGCTATTGTCAATCTCGATGGTTTTAATACCTTGTTTTTTATAGTGTTCAATCAAGGGAACCGTGTTTTCTTTATGCCAATCTTGTCTTCTTTGAATTTTTTCTTCCGTATCGTCATGTCTTGCTCTGGTCAACAATCTTCGTTTTGCTTCTTGCTCCTCTAGTTCAACTAAAACCAAGAGGTCTGGTTGGTGAGTGAAAAGTTTATTTTGCTCTAAATTTCTAGGAACCCCATCGAGAACAAACCCTTTACCACAGTCTTTTGCATCCAACCGAGTGTTGATAATCTTCATGGTCGGCTCGTCAGGGAGAAAACGGCCTTGATCAATGTAGTCTTTTACTGTCCTACCCATCTCAGAATCTTCTTCTCGAAGTTCTCGTAGGATATCGCCCATTGCGATAAAAGGAACTTCTAGTTTCTCTGCAATGTAGTTGCCGATCGTCCCTTTACCGCTCCCCTGAATTCCGAAAATGAGAACCTTCATTTTTATTTATCCAAAAAACCTTCGTAAGAGCGCATAATCAACTGTGATTCAAGTTGTTTGGTTGTTTCCAGAACAACCGATACAACGATCAGCAGCCCCGTCCCACCAAAAGCTACAGCACTGATATTGGTTACTTCTTTCAAAACAAAGGGTAGGATCGCTAAAAAGCCTAAGAAACAAGCTCCGACTAGAGTGATACGGTTGGAGATGAAACCAAGATAATCTGCAGTTGCTTTCCCAGGACGAATACCCGGTATGAACCCACCGTATTTTTTTATGTCATCGGCAACTTTAGTCGGGTTAAAGATAATTGAGGTGTAAAAATAAGTGAAGATCACAACTAAAGCAAAGTAAATACTGCTGTAAAGCCAAACATTTTGTGAAAAATGCACTCCCCAGGTTGCTAGCTGCTTAACCAGTGGAACTGGTGAGGTGGAAAAAAGTTGCCCTACTATTCCCGGCAAAAGAATTAGTGAGACCGCAAAGATGATTGGAATCACACCCGCTTGATTGATACGGATTGGTAGATAAGTAGACTGACCGCCGTAAAGGCGGTTGCCTCTAACTCTTTTGGCGTATTGAACTAGAATTTTACGCTGACCTTCTGTACCAACGACCACCCCACCAATGATCACCAACGCTGCAACGAGCAGGGCGGCAAGCATCAAAATATTTTCAGCAGTGACTATATTGCCTAGCTGACTAAAGGTAACCGGCAGTCTTGCAACTATCCCGACAAAAATTATCACCGAGATACCGTTGCCGATTCCTTGCTCGGTAATCAACTCACCAAGCCACATCAGAAAAATCGTTCCGGCAGTAAGAGTCAACATGACACCGAGAGTTTCGAATAAATTCAACTGACCGACCACTGCTGTACCACCACGATGTAAGAAAACTAAAACCGCGTATGATTGAACGAAAGCAAGGGGAACTGTAATGTAGCGCGTCCACTGGTTGATTTTCTGACGGCCGTACTCACCCTCTTTTTGCAGCTCTTCAATTTTAGGAACGACAATACCCAAAAGCTGCATTATGATTGAGGCATTGATATAAGGATTTAGTCCAAGAGCGATTATTGAAAAATTAAGCAGCGTTCCACCCGTGAAAAGATCCAAAAGCTGAAAGATTTGCGAACTTGAAAAAAGGTTTTTTAGAGCATCAGGATCTACCCCAGGGATTGGGATATGGGCAAACATTCGGTAAACAAAAATTACACCCAGAGTGAATAAAATTTTATTTCTCAAATCAGGAGTGCGCAGTATATCCTGAAGAGTTTTAAGCATCTTTGCTTTCCTCTACTTTAGGAAGGTCAATTTTTCCTTTAGCTTTTTCGATTTGCTTGATTGCTGCTTTGCTGGCAGATATTTTGAAGGTCAAAGGTTTAGTCAGTTCTCCTTTGGCAACAACTCTTATTCTGTCTGGTCGAGCAGTTTTTAAAAGCAAACCTTTTTTCAGCAAATTTTCTTCGTTAACGATTTCGTTTACCGAAAAGTTTTCAAGTTGGGAAAAGGTAATTGTCAGTGTTTTTTTAGCTAAATTGTTGCCAACCCCGCGACGAAATGGCAGACGTTTGATCAGAGGAAGTTGTCCACCTTCAAACCCCAAACGCACTTTACCTCGGCCTCGAGCTTTCTGGCCTTTGTGCCCTTTACCTGAAGTTTTTCCTTTTCCAGAAGATTCCCCTCGGCCAATTCTTTTCGCCTCTTTTAAATTTTTAATAGAGTCAAGATTATTCAGTTTCATTTTTTACAGCCTCTACTTTCTCAACTTTTTCTTTTGGAGCTTTGGGAGTTCTTAGTCTTCTAAAGGCCTCCAAAGTAGCGTAAACATTTGAAGCTTTGTTATTGGTTCCTAAAACCTTAGACAAAATGTCGTGAATTCCAGCTGCCTCCGCGACCGCACGGACCGAACCGCCGGCGATAACCCCAGTACCGGTTGAAGCAGGTCGCAGGAGTACTTTGGCCGCCCCGTGTTTCACGTAAATTGGGTGCGGGATAGTAGTTCCCTTCATCGGAACGGTTATTAAGTGTTTTTTCGCGTAACTTACTCCTTTTTTGATTGCTGATTGCACTTCTGGAGCTTTTCCAAGTCCGACCCCAACTTGTCCCTTGCGATCACCAACCACAACCAAAACTGAGAAACCAATTTTGTTTCCCCCTTTTGTTTTTTTCGAAACCCGCGAAACCTGAACGATTTTTTCAGAAAACTCAGGGTCACTGTAACTTGTCTGCATTTGTCTTTGTCTCATATTTAAAAGTCCAAACCTCCTTCACGGGCCCCTTCAGCTAATGCTCTAACTCTTCCGTGGTAAAGATAACCGCCACGGTCAAAAACTATTTTTTTCACTTTATTTTTACTCGCTTTTTCGGCAAATATTTTTCCAACTTCTTTGGCTTTCTCTACTTTAGTTCCTTTGACTTTCAATCCTTTATCGGAAACCCCAAAAACAACTAACCCGCTTTTTGGGTCAACTAGAGTAGCATAAATATGTTTACTAGAGCGAAACACACTCAAACTAGGTAAATTATTACCTCTAATTCTTGCTTTAATGCTTTTTTGTCTTTTTTGTCTTTTTTCAGCTGCTTTTTTCATAATTAACCTGCTCCTGTTCCAACTTTTCCAGCTTTCCCTGCTTTGCGTCGAATCACTTCGTTTTCGTATTTGATACCTTTTCCTTTGTAAGGCTCTGCCGGCCTGACCTTGCGAATATTACTCGCGATTTCGCCAACTAACGCTTTGTCAAAACCAGAAACTGTAATTTTGTTTTCCGCTACTTTAAAGGCAATTCCTTCAGGAGCTTCCATCTCAACTGGATGAGAATACCCCACGTTGAGAACAAGTTTGTTACCGGCGACACTACTTCGAAAACCAACTCCGGAGAGCTCTAGGGTTTTTTCATAGCCTTTCGTTACACCTTCAACCATGTTGGCGATCAAGGTACGAGACATTCCGTGCATTGCTTTGGCTCGATCCGAATCATTTATCCTCTTGACACTAACTGTCCCGCCAGCAATTTCTAGACTGACTTCGCTTGGCAAATGAAATTTCAGGGTTCCTTTCGGCCCGACTACTTCAATACTGCCACGCTCTTCTTTAAGAGTGACATCGCTTTCGTATTTAACTGGTACTTTCCCAATTTTACTCATTTTAGTCTTCTAAAATATCGTGCATTTGATTTATTAATATTTTTTGCATGTTATATTTACCAAACCTCACAGAGGACTTCTCCTCCAACTTTATTTCTTCTAGCTTCTTTATCAGAAAGTAAACCTTTGTTGGTGGAAACAATAGCTACTCCCAAACCACCGTAAACGTAGGGGAGTTTGTCGCTACCTTTGTAGACTCGCAATCCTGGTTTTGAAATTCTTTTGATCCCTTCGATTTCTGGTTTACCTTTTTCGTATCGGAGGTTGATGCGCAAAATTTGTTTTTCATCAAGCTTGTCTTTGGCAACACTTTGCAAATACCCAAGGGTGACTAGTTTTTCAGCTAGTTTTTCTTTCAGTTTTGAGTACGGAGTAGTAACCTCAGCTTTTGAGGCTCTGTAGCCGTTTCTAATTATTGTTAACATGTCTGCTATTGAATCCATTTTTAGTCCTCTAAAAATATCGAGCGCAATAAATATTTCTAAATTTTAAATTACATTCGATCGATATTATACTCATTTTCTTACCAACTAGCCTTAACAACCCCAGGTAGCTCTCCTTTGTGAGCTAGCTGTCGGAAACAAATTCGGCAAACACCAAATTTGCGAATATAGGCTCTTGAACGACCACAAATACTGCAGCGGTTTTTCGCTCTTACTTTAAACTTTGGTTCTTTTTTAGCTTTCACAATCATTGCTAATCTAGCCATTAATTTTCAACCTTTCTGAAAGGGATGCCGATTCCTGTAAGGAGGGCTTTCCCAACTTGATCATCTTTGGCGCTCGTTGTAATCGTCACCTCAAGTCCGAAAGATTTTTCTCCTTTTTGATAATCAATTTCCGGGAAAACATTAACTTCTTTAAATCCAAGTGAGTAATTGCCTCGACCGTCAAAAGAGGTTTCGCTCACTCCACGGAAGTCTCTGACACGAGGCAGCACTACGGCAGTTAATTTATCCAAAAAGTAGTACATTTTCTTGCCTCTTAAAGTTACCTGGGCTCCGATTGGCTGTCCTTGACGAATTTTAAAAGAGGCAATCGCTTTTTTTGCTTTTCGCTCGGCGGGCTTTTGTCCGCTGATTTTGTTTAAGTTGTTAACTATCTGTTCTCTCATTTTCTCGTCAGCGGAAACTGCTCCAAAACCCACGTTGAGAACAACCTTCTCGACTTTTGGAATCGCCAAGTCGTTTTTAAGGCTAAAATCTTGTTTTAAACTCTTTTTAACTTGTGAATCGTACTTCTCTTTAACTACCATAATTAATCAATTACCTGCTCGCATTTTTTACAAACTCTTTTTTTCTCATTGTTTTTGATTACCAGCGCTACTCTAGTCGGCAGTTTGCACTTTGGGCAAACTAGGGCAACGTTACCAAGTCCGATTGGTTTGACGATATCGATAATTCCGGTTTGCTTGGCTCCGCTAGTTCCTTTTGCGTTACGCTTGTACATGTTTACTCCAGCCACAACCAACTTTGACTCTCGCGGAAACACTCGATCAACTTTGCCTTTTTTACCTTTGTCTTTTCCAGCGGTGACCACTACCTCATCCCCAACATGAAACTTAAGCATTTTAGAGCACCTCCGGAGCTAGTGAGACAATTTTCATGAATCCTCTTTCTCTAATTTCCCGAGCAATTGGGCCAAAAATACGAGTTCCCTTTGGGTTGCCCGCGTTGTCGATGACGACTGCGGCGTTGTCGTCAAAACGAATATAAGAGCCATCGACTCGACGGTTTTCTTTTTTAGTTCGCACTAAAACTGCCTTGACGATCTCGGCATTTTTGACTGTTCCGTTTGGGTCGGCTTTTTTGACCACGCAAGTTACAATCTGGCCTAATTTTGCATAATTTTGTCTGCTTACTCCAGGTAACCCAATCATTTGTAAACTTTTTGCTCCAGAGTTGTCAGCCACTGACAACATTGTGCGATTCTGTATCATTATTTCTTTACCTTTTCTTCTTTAGTCAAAACTTTCGTAACCTTAAATCTCTTGGTTTTTGAAATAGGTTTGGTCTCAACTATTTCTACTAGTTCACCAAGTTTAAATTCACCCTCGGCTGCTGCGGCAAAGCGCTTGGTTTTTTTCAACCTTTTTTTGTAAATCGGATGCACGATTAAGCGCTCGACTTCAACGATTACTGTTTGCGGAACTTTGTTACTGACCACTTTACCCTGCATTTTGTGCCAATTCTCCTTCGTGAATTCTCGTTTTTATAAAAGCAATCTCTTTTCTTTTCTGCTTTAAGGCTTTACCGTTTTTCAATTTTCGCAATTTATTGTCAACTCGCAAATCTAGCAGTGCTCTTTCGGATTCAGTTAGCTTCTTTTTAAATTCTTCAATGTTATTAATATTTTTCAATTCTTTAAATTCTTTATTCATTAAATTTCTCCTCGGTTAACAATTCGCACTTCCATTGGGATTTTTCTTCCCGCCAGTCTCATTGCTTCCATTGCTACTTCTTTTTCAACTCCACCCATTTCAAAAAGAATTGTCCCGGGTTTGACAACCGCAACGTAGTGATCAACGTTTCCTTTGCCGGAGCCCATTCGAGTTTCGGGCGGTTTTCTGGTCACTGCTTTGTCTGGGAAGATTCTGATCCAGATTCGGCCACCTCTTTTGGTGTGATGAGTCATTGCTCTTCGTGCGGCTTCGATCTGGCGGGCGGTCACCCAACCAGCTTCCATTGATTTTAGTCCAAAGTCGCCAAATTCGATATTTGCTCCACGAGTCGCAACACCTCCACGGGTGCCTCGGAAACTTCTTCGATATTTAACTCTTTTTGGCTGCAGCATATTTCTTAACTAACTCCTTCGGTTTTTTCTGGTTTATAAATCCAAACTTTTACGCCAGTGACTCCAGCGGTCTGTGTTTTCGCCGGAATTGCGGCGTAGTCAATATCGGCTCGCAAGGTCTGTAGTGGTAGGGAACCAATTGTTCTTTTTTCTACTCGAGCAATTTCTGACCCTCCGATTCGTCCTGCACAAATAATCTTTACTCCTCGAGCTCCAGAACGCATGACTCGCTCGGCCGACTGAATCATCAACCTTTTCACCGGAAATCTTCTTTCGATCTGATCAGCAATGTTTTGGGCGACTAAGTGAGCGTTTAGATCCGGTCTTTTGATTTCTTCAACATTAATCGTTATTTTCTGATTGGTCAGTGCCTCGAGCTCCTTTTTCAGCTCCTCAATACCTGCTCCGCTTCGACCAATCACCATACCAGGTCGGGAAACCAAGACATTGACGACAACTTTATTGATCGAGCGTTCAATCACAACCCGTGAGACACCCGCCCCCTTAAGCTTTTTCATGACAAACCCTCTCATTTTGATATCTTCAGCTAAAAGTTCTCGATAGCGAGTTTTACTAGCAAACCATTTTGAATCCCAATCTTTATTGATCGATAATCTGAAAGCTCTTGGATTTACTTTTTGTCCCATGTTAGCCTTTATCCTCCAGAACTACTTTGACGTGTGTACTTTTTTTAATGATCGGGTGTGCCATTCCTCGGCTTCTTGGTCGAAAACGCTTCAGGTACTGACCTTCGTTCACGACAACTTCTTTAATGATTAATTTTTTCTCGTCTAGTTTATTGTTGTTTGTTGCGTTGGCGATTGCTGATTTCAAAACTTTAGAAATTACACTCCCAGCTTTCTTTGGCTGAAACTTCAAAACTTCGAGTGTAGAAGTCGCATTTTTTCCCGATAAGGTCTTAGCGACTAAACGCACTTTTCTGGTTGAAATTCTTAAGTTTTTTCCCTCAGCACTTACCATAGTCATAATTAGGTTGGTGTTACAGTTCGGTCTGTCACCCTTCCGTGAGATCTGAAGTTACGGGTTGGGGCAAATTCCCCCAAACGGTGTCCAACCATTGCCTCAGTTACGAAAACGTTAATAAAATTCTTACCGTTGTGAATTGACATGTTTAGTCCCACCATCTCTGGAGTAATTTGGCTTCCTCGAGCCCAAGTTTTGATCGCGGTCCTTGAACCTTCATTTTTCGCTTTCAAAACTTTCTTTTGCAATTTTTGGTCCACAAACGGTCCTTTTTTTAGTGAACGACTCATAAATTCTTATTTATACGTCTGCTTATAAATTATTTTTTCCTCCGACTAACAATGTATTTATCACTTTGTTTCTTTTTTCTAGTTTTCCCAAAGGCGTGTTTACCCCAGGGAGTTTTTGGAGAGCTCATACCAATACCTGAGCGTCCTTCACCTCCACCGTGGGGGTGACTGCTTGGATTCATCGCTACTCCCCGAACAGTCGGTCGAATGCCCATTCTGCGTGATCGACCAGCTTTTCCGAGAGTAATGTTCTTTTGATCAATATTCCCTAAACTTCCGATAGTCGCCATACAATCAGCATTTACCTTGCGAATTTCGGTGGAGGGGAGTCGCAACTGCGCCCAACCACTCTCCTTTGCCATCAAAGTCACTGCCCCACCCGCTCCTCGGGCCAGTATCCCACCTCTTCCCGGAGTCATTTCGACATTGTGTACGACACTTCCAACCGGGATGTTTTTCAAAGGCATGGAATTGCCCATTTTGACTTCAACTTTCTGTCCCGAAACTACTTCGTGTCCTACTTCCAAACCCAAAGGCGCGAGGATGTAGCGTTTATCCCCGTCGGAATAGTGAATCAAGGCGATGAGACTAGTGCGGTTTGGGTCATACTCAATTGCCGCGACTCGACCAACAACATCAAACTTGTCTCTTTTGAAGTCGATTGAGCGGTAAAGTCTCTTGTGTCGACCTCCGATATGACGGACACTGACGTGACCCGCTGAGTCTCTACCGCCAGTTTTCCCTAGAGAGGAAGACAACCTTTTTTCCGGCCTCTTTTTAGAAATATTTTCTTTTGTTGTGGTCATAAACCTTCTTGAAGGAGTTGATCCACTGAGTTTTTTGATCGACATTAGTTGTTTCCTCCGACTTCGAAGATATCTATTTTTTGTTCTTTGCCTATCTTAACCGTTGCTTTTTTAAAGGAGCTTAGTTTGGTCTCTTCTCGATGGCGCATCACTCTTCGAGTACGGTTTTTGACAATTCTGGTTTTGACCTGCTTGACATCTACTTTAAAGAGCTCAGAAACTGCCTTAGCGATTTGATCTTTATTCGCAGTTTTGTAAACTTCAAAAGTATACTCTCCTTTTGATGCATCAAGGAGTGCTTTTTCCGTTATTACTGGTTTCAAAACTATCTTCGTTGCGTTTAACATTTTATTTTGCGCTCAATAAGTTAGTAAGACTTTCAACTGCTTCCTTGGTAAACAAAACCTGCTTGGTATCGACAATTTTATAAGTGTTTAAATCTGATGCCCTGCTCAAATCTACTCCTGACAAATTTCGCAAAACTAGCTTTTCTTTATTTTCAATTTCTTTTGTGACAATTAAAGTTTTTCCCTTCAGATCTAGCGCTTTGATAAACTTCGCCCCTTCTTTTGTTTTAGCTTCTTTAAAATTCAAATCTCTCAAAACCAAAACTTCTTTTTCTTTATATTTATCAGAGAGAGCAGAAAGCAAGGCTTTGCGCTTCATTTTCTTGGGCAT
>DATIHF010000033.1:0-2730 GCA_035480955.1 Saccharimonadales bacterium (SeqCode)
ACAAATGAGGTAGGTGAACAAGTCGAAAGTATTAGAAGTGATTTCTTTAAATTCTTGAGAAATTTCTTAACTGGTCAACGACCAGTGAAAATCGGCGAAAGAATTATTGTTTACAGCCCAAACTAACCATGGGGCACAAAACTTTGTGTCCCTTTTCTTTTTCCTGCTATACTTGTTGTGTTTATATCGTGCTAGGGGGTAATTTAGATAAATCTGCCAATTTATTATATGCGCACGATGTAATTTTCGAAGACTAAAATTATGAAACTCATTGTTGGGTTGGGAAATCCTGGAGCAGAATATGTTCACACCAGACACAACCTCGGTTTTGAGGTGGTGGATCAGCTTGTTGCTGGGAAAGCTGAATCCTCTGGTGTTAACAAAAAGCTTGAGTCAATTGTTTACAAAATGGGCGAGACAATACTGATCAAACCGCAGACCTTTATGAATCTTTCCGGAGTGGCTGTTGTTGCGGCAGTGAATTTTTATAAAATCGACCTTAATAACTTGTTAGTGATTCATGACGACGTGGATTTTGAACTCGGGGAAGTGAAGCATCAATTCGACAGAAGCTCGGCCGGACACAAAGGAGTCGAGTCGATCGTCAATTCACTCGGCTCACAAGAGTTTCACCGACTCCGACTCGGTATTGGGCGATCTGAACTGGAAACGCCCGATCATGTGCTGGACAAATTTTCCGATAGCGAAAAAGAAGAAGTTGATAAAATGATCACCCGAGCAGCCGAGGTTGCCACCAATTGGATAACTAACAACTAGGTCTCTAGTTGCTAGCTTCTAGTTGGGAGGTACATTATCTCAGTAAAGTTTGGAAATTTAGATTCAAAATCCTCTGACACCCCCACTTTTTCTCGATGGGAGAGCTTCCGCCTGAGCGTAAAAGAGCAAATCGACTACCGCGAAATTTCCACAAAACTAGCTCTCTTTGGTTATGACAATATTGGCCGCGCCCAAGTGGTCGAAGAGGGCCAATTTTCTTTTCGAGGAGGCTTGCTAGATCTTTGGCTTGAGCGCTACAAAGTCCCCGTCCGTCTGGATCTCATTGGCAACCATCTGGAAGGAATTTATTTATTCAACCCCCTGACCCAGGAAAAAGTTCGCGATCTGCGGGAGATGATAATTATTCCTTTCAAATCTCTACCGGATCTCGACAAAGTTTGGAAAAAGAGTCAGGGAGGTGAGCGGGAAAAACTTTTTCTGTCCGAAATCAAAGAAGGAGACTATGTGGTCCATATTGATAATGGGATCGGGCGGTTTCTGGGGTTTGAGACTAGAAATGTTGGCAGCGAAAAAAGGGAAAGCTTGGTGGTTGAGTACGCACGAGGAGATAAACTTTTTGTTCCCGTCACCCAAATCGAGAGGTTAACAAAATATATTGGCGGGACGGGCAAGAAGCCGCAATTAAGTTCTTTGGGAACGGCAGGTTGGGAAAGAGCCAAACAAAAAGTCAAAGACTCAGTTATTCTGACTGCCAAAGAGCTGCTGCAGATTTACGCCCGGCGAGAGCTCGCCAAAAGACCCGCTTACCCAGAAGACGATAGTTGGCAGAGGCAACTGGAGGAGAGTTTTGAGTTTAAAGAAACCCCCGACCAGTTGGCCGCTGTCGAAGATATCAAAAAAGATCTGTCAGACACTACTCCAATGGATCGACTTTTGGTCGGAGATGTAGGTTTTGGAAAAACCGAGGTCGCTCTCCGTGCGGGCTTTAAGGTTGCCCAAAATGGACGACAAGTTGCCCTTCTTGTTCCGACAACAATACTTGCTGAGCAGCATTTCCACCTCTTCAAAGAGCGTCTCAAGAGTCTCCCCGTGAGAGTAGAAATACTATCAAGAATTGTCGAAAAAGACCGCCAGAAAGAGATAATATCTCATGTAGAAAATGGGCAGGTCGACATCATCATCGGCACCCACCGCTTGCTCTCCAAAGACATAGTTTTCAAAAATTTGGGCCTTCTCATCATTGATGAAGAGCATCGTTTTGGTGTTGGGCAAAAAGAACAATTGAAGAAAATCCGCGCCGAGGTCGATGTTCTCTCACTTTCCGCAACACCGATCCCTCGGACTCTGCAAATGTCTCTGACGAAAATCCGCGACGTATCGCTTTTGACCACCGCACCTTTCGGTCGGTCGCCGATCCAAATGGAAGTTGGCGAATTCAGTTGGGGGAAAGCCGCGGAATTATTAAAGATTGAAATTGAGCGAGGCGGCCAAGCCTTTTTCCTCTCCAACAAAATCGCCACAATCTCAGCTAAAACCGCCAAGCTTCGCGAACTTTTACCTGGAGTCAAAATAGAATATGGACACGGACGCATGGACGATTTGGAACTGGAGCGGGTGATGAATCGTTTCTATGAAGACGAGATCAAGGTGTTAGTCTGTACCACGATCATTGGCTCAGGTTTGGACGTGCCTAACGTTAACACTATCATTATAGAGAACTCCCAGAAGTTTGGCCTCGCTGATCTCTACCAACTGCGTGGCCGAGTTGGCCGTGGTGAGCGGGAAGCCTTTGCCTACCTGTCTTATCCCAAAGGCTACAAGCCCGAGGGTGCCGCCGCCCAAAGACTCCTCGCGATTTCCCAAGCCAAAGAGCTGGGAAGTGGTATGAAACTCGCCAGTCAGGATCTCGAGATTCGCGGTGCCGGAAATCTCCTGGGAGCCGAGCAGTCCGGTAACATTACCCTCGTTGGTTTTGAATTGTATATTCAATTG
>DATIHF010000034.1:0-8456 GCA_035480955.1 Saccharimonadales bacterium (SeqCode)
GTCCCAGTCGGACCACAAATCACTAATAATTTCTGCATAACAACAAGTCTAGCACATTAGATAAAAAGACAGCCCGCCTATAATACAAGACGGGCTGATTACGGTCGTATTTTTCACAGATCTTCTCTCGATTTTGCCTCAGGCTCTAATACCTCAACCAAATCCCAGAAGTTGAGATAGACAGGTTGCACTCCAGTCTGCATGCAGGTCAATTGAAGCAGCGCACGTTCTCGCTGCGTTGGTAAATCCAAGCTCGACAATATAACGACTGGATCTCCTTGCCTGCGCCACCGATGAACAGTGATACCACGAATTCGTTTACGGTCAACCACTTCGCAGACAGCTTCGTAGGCCCTATCTGCGATACTTGGAACTGTGTACTTATAGGCGACGCACCAACTGCTTGGCAAAGAGTCCACGGTTTGGTAATCATACCCACGCATCTGGTCGATGTGTCTTTTTGCCATACGATAAGACTCTGTGCAAACTTCCGAGTTGAACTTAGCCTTTTCGGGGTGGGGGTTGCTCTCCATATTCTCCCTCACTGCGTCATGTTTTCCAATTGATTTTAACCAAAAAACTGTTCCTTGTCAAACTATGGGTTAGTTATTCTGGTTTGTGTTAAACTATTATCTATGGCTTTTAACCCCAACACGATTTGGATCTCGCATACCTCTTTGAACGATTTCGAAAAGTGTCAGCAACTCTACTATCTGCGCAATCTTTACCGGGACAAAAAGTTTGGCAATAATTTCCGTATTCAAGTTGCTTCCCCTTATCTCTCTCTTGGCGAGGCGGTCCATGACGCGATCGACAATTTCATCACGCGCTACCAAGGAGATCAGAGAACCAAAGATAATCTGATGTATGAATTTAAACGTGGTTGGGCGCTCAAACCAGGAAAAATCGGTGGTTTCAAAAACAAAGGCCAGGAGGAAGAGTTCAAAGCTCGCGGTGAAGCGATGCTGGAGAGATTTTATAAAAATGAACGCTATTCCAAAGGGACTCCATTACGCATTGATTTTCCCAAACTACCCCTCATCGGCGAGGATGACGCGATTTTGGTGGGGAATTTTGATTGGCTGGAGGAAACTCCAGAGGGACTACATATTCTCGATTTTAAAACTGGTAAAGAGGAAGATGAGAACTCTCAACAACTACCAATCTACGCTCTACTTGCGGAGCACAATTTCAAAAAACCCGTCACGAAGGTGAGTTATTGGTACCTAGATCGCGACGACGAGCCGGTGGAAAAAAATATTACTGATCTGACTGAAACCCTAAATAGAGTCAAAGAAAAAACCGATAAAGTCGCCGCCGCGATTTCAGTAAAAGCCTTCCCTTGCCAAAGTGGGGAAGAAAAGTGTAAATATTGTTACGAATACCACAGTGCACTCAATGAAAGCGCCGAACATGTCCAAACCGATTTCAAACGCAAACGTGAAATCTTTTTCCTTCCTAATTAGTTTCAAAACAAAAACTCAGCCTTTTAACTCATAGTATTTACTTGTTTCTTCCTTCTGGTAAAATATCCTACGGAAGGGAGGATCAAGTCGTGAAGAAAAAAGCCCCTAAAGACGCTATCGGGCTGACGAACCAACTTTTTCAAAATTATGTTGGTGGTCAATGCCATACCATCAATGGTAAGGAAAATTTAGTTGGAGATATCAAAATGATCGAATTTGAGCCGACAACCAGAGTTTTGAAAATAACATTTCTTTGGAGAGCCCTATTCATCGATCAGCAATGGGTCAGCTATGGTAAGTTCCATCTCGAAGAAGAGTTGGGTCACTGCGAGATAGGACCAGAGGACCACTTAGTTTTCTTTCAAGGACGAAGTGTCATTGAGCTTGCCGAACGCGGAAATAAGTACAATCTCAGTCCGGACCGATTAAAAAAACGCAAACGTAGTGCTGACAACCTCAAAAAAGAAAGCAGAGAGCTTATTGGCCGTTAAAACTTTGAGTTTGCGGCCAATTTTTTTATTTTGTGGGATAATTAGACGTGATGGAAGAATATATTGTTGGTTCTCGTCGTCCGAAACCAGGCGACAAAGTTTTTGTAATTCAAAAGAAAGATTACGGGACCGAAGATTATGTCGAAGGCATAGTTAAGGATGTTTTAACCTCAAAACCGGTTCACCCACGAGGTCATAAAGTCAGATTAACGACTGGTGTGATCGGTCGTGTGCAAAAATTTTCTGACCAAGCAAGCGTCACACCGATCCAACCAAAGTACCAAAATAGAGAGAGTAACGAACCAACAGTCGATCTTCCCAGTGTCTTACCAGACAACCCCGATGATTTAGTGTAGATCAACTATTTCCGCACGCTTTTCTTGATACCTTTCGCGGCGATGAAACCGACTGTGTTCATCTGAGGAAGCTGCAGGCTTTGTCCGGTTTTAGGATTTCGGCCAGTTCGTGCTTTTCGCCCTCGCAGTACAAAGGTGCCAAATCCGGAGATGACAACTTTATCTCCTTTTTTAAGTGAAGCAATCACCGCATCAAAAGTAGCGTCTACGGCTTCTTTGGCAGCTTTTCTAGTCAAGCGAACGTCTTTAGCGACTTTTTCAATAATATCTGCTTTTAACAAACTTTTCTTCACCTCCTTTTAGGTCAATCAATCAAACGATCGATTCTTTTTATCGATTTTGCTTTCATTTTTGTCCCTGTTTCGATGAGAACTGAGCGGAAAAGTTTCGGTCCCGTCTCCACCCATTCAAATTTCACTGGTTCTGTATCTTTTTGTTTGCGAATGATGATCTCAGGCACTACTCCAAGTACTGAGTTTTGCGCTCCGCACATCCCGACATCGCTAACGAAGGCAGTTCCTTCCGGTAGTATCCAAGTGTCAGCTGTTGGTATGTGAGTGTGGGTTCCACAAACGGCGGTCACCCGCCCATCCAAAAACCAAGCCAAGGCAGATTTCTCACTCGTTGCCTCAGCGTGAAAATCGACGACGATAAAATCTGGTTTTTCTTTTTTGACCTGATCGTCCAGAATTGCTTCGACGGTTCGAAAAGGCTCATCCACTGGCTGATCGATCCACTGTCTCCCCAGTAAGTTAATTATCAAAACTTTCTTTTCTTTTATTTTTGCGATGGTGAAACCAAATCCTGGAGAATCTGAAGGGTAATTGGCCGGACGCACTACTGTCGGGTCAGAGTCTAGAGTTTCGGAAAATTCTGGCTTGAACCAAATATGGTTGCCACTGGTAAAAATGTCGACTCCGTAAGAGCGCAACTCTTCGACTCGCTCGATTGTCGCGCCTTTGCCGTGAGAAAGATTCTCAATATTGGCGATCACTAGATCAACTTTTTCTTTTTTGATTATCTCTGGCAATGCCTCTGCGACTGCTCGTCGACCGAGTTTCGCAACCACATCACCGATCATTAGAATTTTCATTTTGGCGTCCTCGACAAAATATCGACCGAATTCAATAAATTTTAATGTTTTTCAAAACTACACTTAGGTCGATATAATCCAACCACTATTTCGCAATAGATTCGGCTCTAGTTTCCCGCATAACAGTGACTTTGACTGTCCCAGGGTAGGTCAGTGTATCGTGAATTTTTGTTGCGATGTTATTTGCCAAAATAGTAATCGCGTTGTCGTCCATTTGCTCTGGGTAAACGATAACCCTTACTTCACGACCAGCAGCAATTGCGAAAGATTTATCAACACCTTTGAAAGAGCTGGCCACGTTTTCCAACTCAGTAATTCTTTTGATATAGTCTTGGACTTCCTCGTGACGAGCCCCGGGTCGAGAACCAGAGATCGCATCAGCGACATAAACCACGATACTCTCAACCGAGGAGAAAGGTTTGTCTTCATGATGCTCACCAACCGCGTTAATGACTTTCTCAGGAATGTTAAATTTCTTGAGATAGTCGACACCGAGTTGGACGTGGGAGCCTTCTTGCTCACCCGTGAAAACTTTACCAATATCATGGAAGAGACAGCCCATTCGCACTGTCGTCACATCAGCACCAATCATGCGCGCGATCTCAACGGCGATTTTGGTTTCCTCAAGAGTGTGGAGAAATAAAGATTGACCGTAAGAATAGCGCCATTTAAATCTTCCTAAAGTTTCGACTAGCTCGACGGGCAAGTTGTTGACCCCGGCCATCTGGCAGAGTTTTTCACCCTCTTCACGGCGGATTTTTTCAAAATCTTTTTTAACTCGGTCAACTACTTCTTCGATGCGGGTTGGTTGGATCCGACCATCCACCATTAGTCGCTCAAGAGCGATTTTGGCAATCTCACGGCGCTCTCCATCGAAACAAGAAAGACGGATAGTCCCTGGAGTATCATCAAGATCAACATCGACTCCAGTTGCCATCTCAAAAGCTTTGATATTGCGGCCTTCTCGGCCAATGATTCTCCCTTTCATGTCTTCATCTTGCAAACGGACAATTGAAGTGGTGTATTCAGGAACATAATCAGTCGCTCCTGCTTTCATTGCGTCGGCCAAAATTGCTTTGGCTTTCTCATCCGATTCTTTTTTGATTTGCTCTTCGGCTTCTCTGATTCGGCGGGCGACTTCGTCTTTGAGTTTTGATTCAGTGGCGTCAAGAATCAGCTTTTTAGCTTCTTCACGGGTGATCGAAGCAACTTTTTCTAATTTTGTTGCCAGCTCTGTCCGACTTTTCTCCATTTCTTCATCTTTCTTTTTAAAAGAGCCTTCTTTGTTATCTATTTCTGAGAGTTTTTTATCGAGGTTTTCTTCTTTCGCCGCGAGTCTTGCCTCTAGTTGGAGAACTTCGGAACGGGTTTTACTGGCCTCTTCTTCTGCCTCTCGTTTGATTTTCAAAGCTTCATTTTTGGCGTCGAGAATTATCTCGCGAGAGTCACTGCTTTCACTTTTTTCTTCTTTGATTGGAGATTTTTTGCCCTTAGCTCTGGGCGCGATAAAGTTTTGGTAGCCATAGACTGCTCCTCCCCCAAGTACGAGAGCAATCACTGCTATTACGATTGGATCCATAAATTTGTTTCACTTTCATGTAAGGAATAGATTGATAGGTCAATTCTTTTCTAATAATAAGTTCATTGCCAGTTTACTCTTTTTCTAAATGTGTGTCAATGACCTTCTTGATGATTTCCCAGTCAAAACCCTTGGAAGCGAGGTAACGGCTCATCTTTTCCCGAAAAGTTTTCTGGTCGAGTTTCTGATAGCTGGATAATTTCTTTTTCGCAGCCTCGTGCGCTAATTCATATGGATCGATTTCTGAGCTTTCCAATACCTCTGTAACGATTTCTTTATCGATTCCTTTTTGGAAAAGTTCGGACTTGATGATTCGAGGAGAGGCTTTTTTAAACCTCGTTCGCTGGTCGACCCACCAGCGGGCAAATTCCAAATCATTAACTTGGTCAATTTTAGTTAATTTTTTTATAACCTCATCAATAGAATCATCGAAATTTTTCTTCTCTTCCTCACCTTTGTCAGTGAGTTTTAATTTCTGCAGTAAGTAGTTCCTAATTTCTCTTTCTGACCGGGGCCGCGAACTCAAAAAACGCAACGCTTTATCGTAAAGCCTTTCCACTTGGTCATCAAAAATCAGCTTTTCTATTTGTTTTTCTGTTAGTTCTTCGCGAACTTTGAGATGGTTAACGATTTTTGATTCGAGCGAAATCCCAAAGGCAAACTTCCCGTCGAGAAAAATATTGACTCTTTTTGGATCTTTCTTTTGCGGCGATATGTCAGTGATCAAACCCATATAAATTTGATTATACACTGCAAATTTGGTATAAAGTTGAGTAGTTCGGAATTTCTAGGGAGGTCATCATGTCTGAAGTCTCAGCAGCAGAAGAGTGGGTCGAGGACACCCTGGTCGAGCTCGGCGCTGTCAAATCCTACGAGCGCTTCCGTCACGAAGGGATCGACTGCGTCGTCGAGTCGGCCTGGAGCGGAACAACACCGACCAAGACGTATGTCCGGGCCGATGACCGCTCTCCCGTGCAGATCCAACCAGAGGCAATGGTCATGCGGCTGAAGAAAGCTGGGGAAATCGCGCCGAAAACCAAACACGGCTTTGGGTTCTTCCGCTCTCGCGGCTGATGGATCCGGACCCAACTTTCAAACCGCCTGGGACCAAGAGTTTCAGGCGGTTACTTTTCTAGGAGGGTCAGGTGAAAAACCCTTTTCGCAGAGAAGTAATTCAAGTTAAAGGAAGACAACTCAATCCAGGAGATACGATTCTGATCGACTTTCTGGGAAGTTTCGCTAATTCTCCTCCTCATAAAGTGAGGACCGGAGAATGGGGCAACCGTTATGTCGATCTGGAGGGGTACAAAGAAAAGATTAAGCTTGACCCTTTCTACTTCAAAGTAACAAAATTTCGCTGGCAGTTCTGGAGGTAGCATGTTTGGTTACAGTGTAAGCGAAGTCTACGGCCGAGATCTGCAGAGTGGAGACTTCGTGCTGATAAATGAGAAGCGTTGCAAGGTTGTCAAAAAATTTGAGAAAAGCGGAAGATTGGTCGCTAAATCAGAAGGCAACGAGATTAATAAGGAAATTGCAGATTTTCAGCTCTACATGAAGTTGATCAGAAAATGGTGGTGGTTCTTCTAAGTCCAGTGCTTCAGCAAAAAAGCGAGTGCTGGACTTTTTTTAATCCTCAGAAGAGCCGTCTTCGACTTTCATATCCATTGGGGCGTTGCCTTTGGCATAAGAATCGCGGACTTTTTTCTCCACCTCTGCAAAGACTTTTGGATTGTCCTGTAGATAACCTTTAGCCGCTTCTCTCCCTTGAGCAATATTTTGTCCACTGTACTGAAACCAAGCTCCAGATTTTTGGATTACATCAGTTTCGATCGCCGCGTCGAGCATTGATCCTTCAGCCGAAATTCCTGATTTAAACATGATGTCAAACTCTGCAGTGCGAAAAGGCGGAGCGACTTTATTTTTTACAACTTTGACTTTGACTCGTGAGCCGACTGCTTCTTGACCATCAGTGATATTTTCTATTCGGCGCACATCCAACCGGACCGAGGAGTAAAATTTCAGCGCTCGTCCACCGGGAGTTGTTTCCGGATTACCAAACATGACGCCCACTTTTTCTCGTAGTTGGTTGATAAAAATTACCAGGGTGTGGGATTTGGAAATTGAACTGGCAAGTTTGCGCATTGCTTGACTCATGAGTCGGGCCTGCAGACCAATGAAAGAGTCTCCCATTTCTCCTTCTACCTCAGCTCGGGGGACTAGCGCCGCAACAGAGTCTACTACCACAACATCGACTGCGCCAGAGCGAACTAGAGTTTCGACAATTTCGAGAGCTTGCTCTCCAGTGTCTGGTTGGGAAATCAAAAGTTCTTTTATATCAACTCCAATACTCGCCGCTCGAGCTGGATCAAGGGCGTGCTCAGCATCGACAAAAGCCGCAATGCCACCTTTTTTCTGTCCCTCCTTCACAACATGCAAAGCTAGTGTAGTTTTTCCAGACCCTTCAGGTCCAAAAATTTCGATGATTCTACCTTTGGGCAAACCGCCCACTCCAAGGGCAAGGTCGAGTCCCATAACTCCAGTAGGTATGACATCGATATCCCTCTTACCGGCGTTTTCACCAAGTTTCATGATTGAGCCTTTGCCAAATTGCTTTTCGATCTCTCCCATCGCGGCTTTGATAGCTTCTAGTTTTTGATTTTCCAAAGTAATTCCTTTCTAGTTCAAGAATTAAAGTTATCTAAAAACTAGCACAAAAAGAATTACTATACAACGTAATCTTAAGAGATCAAACTATTTCTTTGGGGTTTGGAATTTAGGTTGTTCGGCTCAAAATCCTGAAGAGGCCACCGATAATATAGGTGATTATCGCGACTGCCAGCATCGCTAGAAGTGAAGCCCATTCGACTCTCGCTACACTGTTGAGGGCGCTGCCTCCCACAATTCCGTAGAAAGGCGAGACTAGAGGTTGGGTCACCATGTAAATCCAATTAACTATTCCCGTACTCCCTGCACCAATCAGGATGAAAAGAAATCTCAATGCAAGTAGGATCATCACAATCCCACCGATGAAGTAAACTATCTGCGCAGCTAAGCTAGTGGTGTGTTCCTCATGGACGTGTTCGTGGGCCAAAGTTGTATCAGTCATAAATCCTCCTAGTTGAGAACAATTTAACTGAACCGAATAAAAATGGGATCAAGTCTGAGTAAGAATTTTGCAAGTGTAGAAAAGCTAAAATGGTGGTAAAATGGTTCCTCAAAGAAATTTCGGGGTGTAGTTCAGTGGTAGAACGCAGGGCTGGGGGTCCTGATGTCGTAGGTTCAATTCCTATCACCCCGACCAACTTGAATATAAGGAGTAAAATAAAAATAAAAGAGGTGAAGTAATTATGGCAAAAAATAATAAAAAAGATGATCCAAAAGGTTTCTCAGAGGGGGAACGCGATGCGCTTAAGGATCTTATCTTGGAACGTAGGTCAGAGAAGAATGATGAAAGTACCGTTCTGGCGAAAA
>DATIHF010000035.1:0-2069 GCA_035480955.1 Saccharimonadales bacterium (SeqCode)
AAAATTGGGATGAAAAGAGTGAGGGAACACGAGGAAGAGCTAACAATTTATGCTCTAGAGCAGCTGAAAAGAGTTAAAAACTTAAAAATTTATGGACCAGAGAAAATTGAGCATCGCTCAGGAGTAATTTCTTTTAATATTATTGACGATAAAGGTGGGGTAGCCGTCCATCCTCATGATTTAGCCTCTATTTTGGATGGAGAGGGGATCGCGGTGCGAAGCGGCCATCACTGTGCCCAACCTTTGATGAAAGTGCTCAAGATCCCGGCCGCGGCGAGGGTCAGTTTTCATATTTACAATAGCAAAGAAGAAATCGATAAATTAACTCCTGCTTTAGAGAAAGTAAAAAAGACCTTCAAATTATGAGCGACCTTTACCGTGAACTACTTTTGGAGAGATTAGAGAACCCGATCAATCAAGGGGTAATTGACAAGCCCGACTTGGAAGCACGGCTCGTTAACCCCCTTTGTGGCGATGAGGTAACTATTGAATTGAAAGTGAAAAACAATATTGTTGAGCAAGCAGTTTACTCAGGCAACGGTTGCGCGATTTCCCAAGTGTCCGCTAGTTTTTTGGCAGAAAACATTGAAGGAAAAACTTTGGAAAAGATCAAAAAAATAAAAAATAATGATATATTGAAATTAATGGGAATAAATCCTAGTCCCTCCCGCGAAAAATGTGCCACCCTTTCGTTAGAAGTTTTACAAAAGGCTCTCAATGAGAGAATTTGATTACCAAAATCTTTTTGGTAACGACAGGAGCACAAAGTGCGAAATGTAGATTACCTTATTTTAGGTGGGGGAATAGCTGGGACGACTGCGGCGGAGGAGATTCGCCGGAAAGACGAAAATTCATCGATTACGATAATCACAGAGGAGGCAGATCGACTTTACTCTAGAGTACTGCTGCCTCATTTTTTAAGAAACGAAAATACCCCTGAATCTCTTTTTGTGAGACCCGTCGATAGTTATCCCCAAAAAAATCTTGAACTTCTTACCTCGACCAAAATTACCAAAGTAGACACCCAAAATCGCCAGGTTACTACTGATAAAGAAGAATTTAGCTACAAAAAACTGCTGATCGCGACCGGAGGCAAAGTAAATCGCCTCCAAACCCCCGGCGCAGAATTACCTGGGGTGGTTTATCTGCGCACCCTCACTGACGCCAAGAAGATCAAAGAGCAAATGGCCCTCTCAAAAAATGCCATCGTCATCGGCGGAGGCTTTATTGGGATTGAGTTTGCGCAAAGTTTTATCAAAAACAATTTGAAAACTACTTCGATTGTTTTAGAGAAATCTTTTTGGGAGAGTGTCGTGGGAGAAAATTCGGCAAAATTACTAACGCAAATTCTGACCGAACTCGGAGTGACCGTCCTAACCGAAAGTGAAGTAGTGGAATTCTCCGGTGAAGGAAAACTTCAGGGTGTAAAACTCAAAAACGGGCAAACACTACCAGCGGACATTGCGGGAGTTGGGGTTGGAATTCACATGGAACTCTCGCATTTGCAAGATTCTGGTTTGATGATCAACAAAGGAGTTTTGACCAACGAATACTTAGAAACCTCAGTTCCTAGTGTTTGGGCCGCTGGGGACATTGCAGAATTCAAAGACTTAGTTACCGGAAAGGTTCACCAACTGGGAAATTGGTCCAATGCTTCGGCTCAGGGACGAGCCGTGGGAATAAATATGGCCGGGGAGAGAATCGCTTTCCAAACCACCAGTATGTACTCAATCAATATTTTCGAGAGTAATTTCTCCTTTTTAGGTGATCCAGTAGTGGATGAGCAAACGGAAGTGATCGAAAGAGGGGATCTAGCTATTAAAAAACTTGGCCGCCTACTGATTCGCAACGATGTGATTGTGGGGGCTTCACTAATAAACTTGCCACTGGAGCGCAATGTCCTGACTAATTTAATTAAAAATAAAACTAAAATTACCTCTTCCAAAGCTAAACTTTCAGACTTTTCCTTCGATCTCTCCGCTATCTCATAGTTATTGACAATTAGCTTCAATTATGGTACTATTTACCTCTTCAGTCAGCGTGGGCTGACTTTTCAATTGGAGGGGATA
>DATIHF010000036.1:0-5242 GCA_035480955.1 Saccharimonadales bacterium (SeqCode)
TGATAAATGGTGGTGCACCTGTTAAAGAGGTTCAGTCACTACTTGGTCATGCTGAGAGAACAACAGTTTACTACACCAAAGAAGCACATCCACGGGCAAAGGTTGAGATAAACTAAGGGGAGATCAGACAAAGGGCGCGTCGGTCGACGGGTCCTTTTTACTTTTCAGGAGTTTTTTCTGCAGCGGGTTTGGGGGCTTTCTTCTCTATCTTAGTCATCAGCACTTCGAACTCATCACCCTCAAGGGTTTCTTTTTTGATCAATTCTTCAGCTACCAAATCAAGTTTGTCTTTGTTCTCAGTAAGGATTTTCTTCGCGACCTCAAATTGCTCGTCCATAATTCTTTTGACTTCCTCGTCAACTTTGGCGGCAAGTTCTTCTGACAAGGCTCGACCGTCACCTACTTCGCGGGCAATCCAAGGGTTTTCCCCTTGGGTACCGGTCGTCATGGGTCCGAGCGAACTCATACCAAATTTGGTCACCATGTTGCGGGCGACTGAGGTAGCCCGTTCTATATCAGAGGCGGCCCCAATACTGAAATCTTTAAATTCGATCTCCTCCGCGGCTCTTCCACCCAAAAGCGAGGCGATTGTTTCCAGAAGTCTGGTTTTCGTCTCCAAATAGCGATCAAACGCAGGTGGGATCAGGGTGTGACCACCAGTCGCTCCCCGAGAAATGATTGAAATACGATGGACTGGGTCAGTGTGAGGAAGGATTTTGGAAACAACAGCGTGACCGGCTTCGTGGTACGCGGTAATTTTCTTCTCATCGTCACTGGTGAGTCTTTTTCTCTGCGGACCAAGCTGGACTTTAGTTGCCGCTTCTTCGAGTACAACATTGTCAATTTCCTTTTTGTTCTCGCGAGCCGCGAGAATTGAAGCTTCGTTGAGCATATTGGCAATATCCGCTCCGGAAAAGCCAACCGTACGGCGCGCCAATCTATCAAGGTCAACTTCTTTGCCCATTGGTTTACCTTTGGAATGAATATCAATAATCTCTCGTCGTCCAGTGATGTCTGGTAAATCAATCGACACTCGTCGATCGAAACGTCCGGGACGCACCAAGGCTGGGTCTAACATATCCGGACGGTTGGTTGCACCCATTACAATGACGTTGGCGTTGGCTTCAAAGCCATCCATCTCAACTAAAATCTGGTTTAGAGTTTGCTCTCTCTCGTCGTGTCCTCCACCAATACCCAATCCTCTTTGACGACCAATTGAGTCAATTTCGTCAATAAAGATTATTGCTGGGGCGGATTTTTTAGCGTTTTCGAATAAATCCCTTACTCTGCTGGCACCGACCCCAACGAGCATTTCCATAAATTCAGAACCGGCAATTGAGTAAAAAGGAACTCCCGCTTCACCAGCGACGGCTCGGGCGAGCAGGGTTTTACCAACTCCCGCTGGACCAACTAGCAAAACTCCTTTCGGAATTTTGGCTCCAAGAGCACGGAATTTCTCTGGAGTTTTGAGAAACTCAACCACTTCAGTGAGCTCTTGTTTAGCCTCATCAACTCCGGCGACATCGGTAAATTTGACCACTTCTTTATCTTTATTAAATTGTTTTGCCTTGGAACGACCAAAGGAAAGCAAACTGTCCCCTTGTCCTCGGGCTTGGCGGAAAAAGAAGTAAAACAAACCAACCAAAACAATGACCGGAAGCAGTAAATTGAGCAATCCGTAAACTATCTTTGTAGTTGAATTGTCTTTAGTAATGATTTGGGTACTGCCGGGATCGACTTTGGCTGCGTCTAGTATCTGGTAATAGCTTTCGTTGTCTTCTTTGGTGGATTTAAATTCAGTGCTATTTTTTAGTTTTGTAGTGACTGTGTTGCCATCAATGAGGATTTGCTTGGCCTCTTTGGCTTTAACGGCATTGACCGAGTCGGAAATTGGTTTTTGATCGTTATTGAAAGAAGGCTGGGCTAAACCATAAATAAGGAAAGAGGCCGCTAAAAGAAGCAGTAGGTAGAAACCAAGCATTCTGATGTAATTTTTCTTAGGTTTTGTGGTGGCTTTCATTTTAGAATTGTTGAGAAAATATAGATCGCTTCGCGCTCTGCGCCGCAAACGTCTTCGACCACATCTAGTATTTCAAAGATTATCTAAACTAAGGTCGATATGGAAACCTACGCAGTATACCACGGGGTTGAAAGTCAATTCAAGGCTAGGTCAAACCCATTGCTTTTTTGACCTCTTTGAGGGTGTTTTGGGCCTCGGTTCTTGCCTTCATGGTTCCTTCAGTCAGGATTCTTTCAACCAATCCAGATTCTTTGGAGAGCTCTTCCCTCCTCTGGCGGATCGGATCCAAGAATTTGTCCAACGCCTCAGTTAGTTTTTCTTTGACTTCAACATCCCCAACTTTTCCTTCAATGTAGCGCTTTTTAAGATCGTCCACCTCTTCTTTATTTGAATTGAAAGCATCGTGGTAAATAAAAACTGGGTTGCCCTCGACCTTCCCTTTGTCGGTTGGTTTGATCCGATTGGGGTCAGTGTACATACTCATAACTTTTTTCTTCACTTCTTCTGCAGAATCAGACAAATAAATTGCGTTGTCGAGAGATTTGCTCATTTTGGCTTTTCCGTCAGTCCCTAGAAGGGTACCTAGGTCTTCAGGGACCAAAGCCTCGGGAATCGGTAGTGTCTCTCCATAAGTTTTATTGAATTTCTCGGCGATTTCTCGCGTCACCTCGATGTGTGAGGCTTGGTCTTTTCCAACCGGAACTAAATTTGCCTTTACCATGAGGATGTCAGCGGCTTGCAGCACTGGGTAAGAAAGTAGTCCTAAGGTTGGGTTTTCGATCTTCAAGTCAGCTAGCATGTCTTTGAGGGTTGGCACTCTTTCCAGGCGGGATTTGGTAATTAACATTGAAAAAATCACTGCTAGTTCTGGGTCCTCTGGTATTGCTGATTGCAAGCAAAAGGTCACTTTTTCCGGATCCAGACCTACTGCTAGTTGATCCAAAACTAAGCTTCGAACGTTTTCTCTGAGATCTTTCGTATCTGATTTTGTAGTCAAAGAATGCAAGTCAGCCGCCAAAATAAACACTTCGTAGCTGTCTTGAAGTGCAAGGCGATTTTTTAGTGAACCAACGTAGTGGCCCAAATGTAGTTTTCCGGTCGGGCGATCCCCGGTAAGGATTCTTTGCATAGTTTGAAGTATACATTATCCATAAAAAAGAGGCTTGCCTAAGCAAACCTCTTATCTAGTACTCCGGTTATCTCAGCTCTGCATTCTTCACATTCTTTGAAAAACTCTCTCGACTGGAAGAAGCCCTTGCTCCGTGATTTCGCAACAACTGGACCCTTTTTCTCGCAACTTGTCTCGTGACCTTCGCCTCCAAACCAACCTTCTTTAACTTCTTTCTCATTGGTGTTGAGATCGTCCATGCGGATGATGCCAGCCATATGCTTTCCCCTTTCAAAGGAAAAACTCGCCCTTTAGCGAGTCTGTGATGTCCTGTTTAGTTAATTCAATCCATGACAAAATCGCCAAAGTTACTTGGAGATTTTTTGCCAGCTTTGAATCAACTTGCTCATTAGTTTTAATTTAATAAATTAGACCTTCGCTGTCAAATTACACTATAATTTTATTAATGAGAGTGGTTTTTCTAGGTTTCTCGCTAGTTGGTTTATTAATAATCGTTGTCATTGTTGCACTACTTGCAACCAACAATTTTCAAAGTTTGGGCTTTGTCGGCTCAAAAAACAACTCTTCGACAAACCCAATCAATTCAGCAAAGTCTGTTAAAGCGAAGGCGGATTTGAATACTTTAGGAGTCAGACTTAACCTTTATTACAGTCAGAATGGTAGCTACCCGAGCAGCCTTTCTGAAATTGATGTCTCGGGAATTACTCTAGCTGATTTTAATTACTCTCTCTGCAGCTCAATGAAAGCTGTCGTGACCGACACTGGTGAGGTAATGGTTTTTGAAAATGGATCGGGGAATTTTAGTGACCAAGCTTCTTGCTAGCGGATTTTAGTTCCAGGTGAAACTTCTTTTTCTGGGGCTAAAACAACTGGCAAATTCCCTTCCGCCGCCGCGAGTATCATTGCTTGGCTTTCCAAACCCATGATATTTCTTGGCTCTAAGTTGGTGCAGAAAACGAAGCTTTTTTCAACTAACTCTTCTGGGGAATAATTTTGGGCAATACCAGAGATAACTTGGCGCTTCTCTTCGCCAAAATCAACTTCCAAACGCAACAGCTTTTCGGATTTTTCGACTTTTTCTGCGGAAACTATTTTGCCGATTTTTAATTCAATTTTCGCAAAATCGTCAAAAGAAATTTTGTCATTCATGACGGTAAACCTCCTCTTCTAGTATATCGCCTACTACTTCCTCAACAATATCCTGCGAAGTGAAAATTCCCACCATCTCTTCTTTATCGTTCACGACAACTCCCATTGAAGATTTTTTAGGGCGAAAAATTGGTAGGATTTCATCTAGTCTAGTGTTCTGCTTCACGAAAAAGGTCGGGCGCATAATATCAGCAAGTTTAGTGGAAAATTTTTCTTCCTTTGTCGTTCGAATCACATCAATCACGTCTAAAACACCGATTATTTTATTTTGACTGTCGTGAAAGAGCGGGTAGCGGTCAAAAGGCGCATCGTGTGGGTGATCAAGAAATTCTTGGACAGTTTGATCCGCGGAAAAGCTTACGACACTTGCCTTGGGAGTCATGATCTGGTTCACAGTTGTTTTTTCGAAATCCAGCACTGACTGCAGACGCTTGGTCGCATCTGTATCGAGCAAACCCTCTTCCCCACTCATCGAGATCACTGAGCGCAGCTCTTCCTCGGTAACTCTTTGGATTTTTTCTCCATTTAATTTGTTAACAAACCTGGTAATTGCTTCGAAAACCCAAACAGCTGGGTAGAAAAGAATTTCCAAAATCTGAACTGGGCGGGCACTAAGAAGTGAGATTGTCTCAGAATTTGCTAGAGCGAAGCTTTTTGGGGTGATTTCTGCAAAAACTAAAACTAATAAAGTTGCTACACCGGTCGCAATCCCCACACCACTACTACCAAACAGCCTGATAGCTACTTCGGTAGTAACCGCCGCCGCGGCCGTATTGGCCAAACAGTTGCCAATCAAGAGAGTGATCAAAATGCGATGAGGGTTTTGGCGAATTTTGTATAAAGCGGCAGCACCAGGCTTTTTTTGCTCAAAAAGCGAACGAATTTTTCCTCGACTAAGGGAGAGAATTGCAGTTTCAGTTCCGGCAAAGAAAGCTGAAAAAGTA
>DATIHF010000037.1:0-1744 GCA_035480955.1 Saccharimonadales bacterium (SeqCode)
TGAATAAAGATTGCCAATCGCGGCGTAATCTTTTTTCTCGAGCGAGTCTTTGATCACGTCCCTCTCGGTCCAGAGGGTGACAACTCCGACTGATTGGTCAGGATCCCCAACCCGGAGAATATTTTCGTATAAAATTGGCCATTTATCTGTTCTTGCCATCAACCATTTCCTCGCATAGTTTTGATTCTTCAATCTTTTTATGGTCGTAACGGCTCGAGTACCCTTCCACTTCTTGGTCAACTTGTTCGAAGAGAATTTGAGCAACTGCCAGGCCAGGTTTTAGCAAAACACTCTTGCGGGAGAGATTTTTGAAAGTCAGGAGTGGTTTGCCAGCGTAGTTGGGCGGGAGGATATCAGCATCAAAAGTACACAAAACTCCCAGTCTCGCCAAAGACGAGCGTGGGATCACTCGTGCGACAATGTCCGAGGGCAACTGGACAAATTCCATGGTTGAAGCAAGGTAAAACTCATCTAAAGAGAGGTGGAAATCATGCAAATCAACTTCTTTACCGTTTTCTGGGTTGAGCGCGGTTTGATCTAGATGAAGGTCAACTGAGACAGCTCCCACTGCGTCCTCTGAGTAAGGATTGATTTTGATCTTTTTTTCGCTGATTAATTTCTTGATTGTTTGTCCAGAAAGAACCATTGCTAGAGTCTCACTTTCTTTTTTCCGTGCTTTACATAGCGAGTCTCAGAATTACCCATTTCTTGGGAAATACGACTAGCCTCCGGGCTCTTTTGATTGGCATATTTTGCGTTGTGTCGCTTCACATAAGGGTTGTCTGATGGACTAGAAAGTTCCTCAAAGGTAAAGGAGCAAATCTTCATACCCGGGTAAAGTGCGACCGGTAACACCCCAATATTTCCCAGTTCCAGAACTGGTGTCCCGTCCCACCCCGGGTCAAACCTTGCGGCCGTGGAGTGAACGATGATGCCAATGCGTCCCATTGAGCTTCGTCCTTCGAGTCTGCCTAACAAGTCGTCAGCTAGCTTGAGGTTTTCAACTGTTGTTGCCAGGCAAAACTCTCCTGGCCGCATGATGAAAGCTTCACCATCGGCAACACTGATATCTTTCATCAGCTCACTGGTAAGATTGGGACTGCGTGGGTCAATATAGGGATATTTGGAATGGTTGAAAATTTTGAAAGTTGAACCCAAATGAAAATCGATCGAACAACTACCTAGTTGATCAACCAAATCAGGGTGTGGGTCAATCGTAATTTTTCCAGATGAAATAGCGGCGCGGATATCGCGATCAGAAAGTATCATAACTTTGGACGGCCCCGCAGGTAGCGGACCTCCTTACGCCTTTTAATATAACAGGCAAGTAATCGTTTGGGAACTAGAACAAAAGGGATCAAAAATAAAAAAGGCTGATCAATTGATCAGCCCGGGGATGTTCTGCTTTGTGCGTAGTGCTGCTTCGCGCCTTTCCTTTTCCTCGTTGACGACCTGGTGAACCCGCTGGCGAGAAACGTTGAAGTGTTCCGCGAGTCGGCTCTGATGACCTCGCTTGAGGACCTCTTCTCGCAGCAAATAGCGCACTGCGATCCGAAGCTTATTCAATCGGTTAGGATCCATCCTCTTCCACATGACCGAAATCCTTTCACTAAACCCCACCACCTGGACACAGCGACCGATTATACAAGAAAAAACTGCTAATGTCCAGTCCCTATAGGCCTTTTGATATTTGTCGCTTGCTTACTTCTTTACTTATGAAAAATTTAGTGGCATAATGGCAGCG
>DATIHF010000038.1:0-11668 GCA_035480955.1 Saccharimonadales bacterium (SeqCode)
TCGAAGTCTGAATAATATTATCAAGCAAGTGAGTTTTTCCTTCGCGGATGACGTTGCGGATTGCTCCAGTAGCGAGCATTGTCTCAGTCGCCGGGTAGCGTCCTCCTTTGGTAGCCGGAATCAGTCTTTGAGAGACGATTGCCTCAACCACGTTGGAGAGCTGCATCTGGATCTGAGCTTGTTGGTTTTCCGGGAAAACTCCAACAATTCGGTCGACTGATTGGGAGGCAGAGTTGGTGTGCAGAGTCGCGAACACCAAGTGTCCAGTCTCAGCAATTGTCAAAACTGCTTCGATCGTCTCATAGTCCCGCATTTCTCCGATCAGCACTACATCTGGGTCTTCACGCAGTACAGAGCGGAGCGAAATCTCCCAACTGTGAGTGTCCAAATGCATTTCTCTCTGGGCAATCAAAGCTTTTCGTGAAGGGTAAACATATTCGATCGGGTCTTCCACGGAAACGATGTGGACTCCGCGAGTTTCGTTTATTTCATTGATGATTGAGGCAATAGTGGTGGATTTCCCATGTCCGGTCGGCCCGGTGAGAAGAATCAGACCTTGGCGTAGTTTAGAAAAATTCCCAAAGACTTTGGGTAGGTGCAGGTCGGCTAGATTTGGAATCTTTGATGGAATCAAGCGAGCGGCTGCGGAGACAAAACCTTTTTGATAGAAAGCGTTAACTCGGAAACGGGCCAGCTCACCGAGTGCAAAGGAGAAATCAAGCTCTTTATTGGTCAAGAGAAGCTCTTTTTGCTCAGGAGTCGTCAAACCAAAAACTAGCTTTTCAATATACTCTGGGGTGGGACTCCCAGCTTTAGTAATAGGAATTAGTTCACCATTGATACGCAGAGTAGGGTAAGTACCTACCATCAAGTGAACATCAGAAGCTCCTCGACGCAGTGCTTCTTCTAAAATTTCTTGAATTTCCATCTTAGTAAACTTTCCTTAAATCTAATTATAAAGTTTTTTATCAGGCATCCTGAGCAACACGCAAGACTTCCTCGATCGTTGTTACCCCTTCCATTGCTTTGAGATAACCATCTTGCTTCATAGTGATCATGCCATCGGCAATTGCCATTTTTTCAATTTCGATCGAGGGGGCTCGCTCCAAAATCAATTTCCCAATCTTTTCTGTCACGTTTAATACTTCAAAAACCCCTTCTCGTCCTTTATAACCAGAGTCACCACATTCATTGCAACCTTTGCCTTTGTAAAGTTTGACCTTTTTTCCCGAGAGCTCGGCGATATCTTTAGCTTCTTCGGCGGCGAGTCCTTTGGCGTTTAGTAAATTGCCTAAAACTGTTTTCAAATTCTGAATTATCAGCTCCGGAGCATCATATTCCTCTCTACAATGATCACAGATTTTTCGAACTACTCTTTGACCAACAACTGCATTTATTGAAGAGGCCAGTAGAAAGGTCTCAGCTCCCATGTCCAAAAGTCGGGGGAGAGCTCCAGCGGAGCTGTTGGTGTGCAAAGTGGAGAAAACCAAATGCCCAGTCAAAGCCGCCTGGATCGCTAAACCAGCAGTTTCCGAGTCACGAATCTCACCCACCATGATAATGTTTGGGTCCTGTCGCAAAAAACTTCTTAAACCGGACGCAAAGGTCAAACCAGCGACGGGGTTGATCTGAACTTGGTTGACCCCTGGAATTTGGTATTCCACTGGATCCTCGAGGGTAACAATGTTTACCTTGGGTGAATTAATTTTCGAAAGACCTGCAAAAAGAGTAGTAGTTTTTCCTGAACCAGTCGGACCAGTAATCAAAATAATTCCGTTGGGACGGATAATATTGTCTTCCAGCACCTTCAAACCCATACCACGCAAACCCAGCTGGGCGAGAGTAGGAGCAGAGCCTGCCTTTGGTAGAAGTCTCATGACGATTTTCTCACCGTGAACTGTCGGCAAAGTCGAAATACGCAAATCAACAGCGGAATCGCCAACTTTGAAACTAAAACGTCCGTCTTGAGGAACTCTTTTTTCGTCAATTTTCAAATTAGAAAGAATTTTGATTCGGGAAACCAGGGCTTCATGAACTTTTTTAGGAAGCACTACTCTTTCCTGGAGCACTCCGTCAATTCGGTAGCGCACTCTGGTTTTCTCTTCGAGTGGTTCGATATGGACATCAGAAGCTCGACCTTTCATCGCGTACTCGAGTAGGGTAGAGACGATTTTGGCAACTGGAGCTTCTTTGATGACATCCTCGACTTTATCGAGATCTTTGAGCTCTTCTTTGGCCTCAACGGGAGCGGCTTCTTCAACTGCCGAAGCCACCGTGCTGGTCAAACTTTGCGCGTATTGATCGGCAATTGCCGAGTTAATCAGGGTCGGGGAAGAGATAAAAGTTTTGACTCTTTTTCCGCTTTTTCGCTCGACAAACTCCACAACCTGAAGATCGAGCGGATCAGCCATCGCGACCGAGAGTATCCCCTCATTGGTCAGTTCAAAAGGAATCAAGACGTAGCGGCGGGCGACTGGCTCGGGAACAAGACCGAGGACTTCGCTGGTGATTGGCTTGGAGTTTGGATTGTGAAAAGGAATATTGAGAAGCTCTCCCTTGGCCGCGACTAGATCTTCGGTGGAGACGAAATTGTGCTCGCGGAGGATGTCTTCAGGAGTTTTACCGGTGTTGACGGATTCTAGTTTAACTAGCGAACGATTGTCAGCGGTGATCTTTTTTTGTTCGAAGAGGATATCTTCGATGCTTTTGTTGGCTACTTCCATTTGGGCAAGAGATTAATCTGTCTTTAATATTAGCGAATGGGGCTTGATCCTGTCAATTGATAGGTTATTATTTGATTCATGCAGTCTGTCTTAATTACTCAGGCAACAAGAGAAGAAAGAATCAAAAAAGCCAAAGAGCTCTCCGAAGCGCAATCTAGCCCTTTTGATCAAACAATTCTTGACACCTCGGAAGAAAGAGGGATTGCCAGTGTCAAAAATCTCCTTAACCAAGTCTCGCGTAAACCTTTTAATAGTAAGGTAACCACGGCAATTATTTTTGAAGCTAACCGTCTGACCGAAGAAGCCCAAAATGCCCTGCTTAAAACTCTTGAGGAACCAACGGAATCTTTGCAAATTATTCTCACTGCCCCGAGCCGAGAGAGTATTTTACCTACCGTTGCGTCTCGATGCCAGGAAGAAAGGCTAGGTAATTCAGAAACTAGAGATGGGAAAGATAGAATTGAGGTGAAAAAGTTCAGCAAAAAATTGGAAGAGATCGAAAAAAAAGGCTTGGAAGAGGAGATTTATTATTGGGACAGTATCTTCACAAAAGCGGCCACTGACGAAAGCAGGGATCCGCAAAGTTTGAAAAAACTACACCGTTACAATAAAACCCTTTTGAAACTCAAAAAGGCAGAAAAGCTTTCCGTCAATAAAAAGCTTCTGTCTCTAATTGCAGCCCTAGAAGCCCCTGAAAAGCCCTAAATCCCATTTTTATTAGCGAAGTAATCAATCTAGTGCTTGCAAGAGTAACTGATACTTTGTTAATATAGACCAGTTCATTTGATTCCTATTTATGGCTGATTATTCTGCAAAAGATATCCAAGTCCTTGAAGGTTTAGAGCCAGTTCGCAAGCGCCCGGGAATGTACATCGGGAGCACTGATCAACGTGGTTTGCATCATCTGGTGACAGAGATTGTCGACAACAGTGTCGACGAAGCTCTTGCGGGCTACTCCAAAAATGTTTGGGTAATCCTCCACAAAGACGACAAAGTCACCGTGATCGATGATGGACGAGGAATCCCAGTGGAGCAGCACCCAACTGCGAAAAAAAGCGCTCTGGAAGTAGCGATGACTTATTTGCACGCCGGAGGAAAATTCGGCGGCGAGGGCTATAAAGTCTCCGGTGGTCTGCACGGTGTCGGAGCAAGTGTCGTTAACGCGCTCAGCTCTGAGATGAATGTTGAAGTCAAAAGAGACGGAAAAATCCACTACCAAGACTACGTGCGTGGAAAAGCTAAAGAAGGAGTTAAAGTAATAGAGCAAACTCAAGCAGAAGGAGCCGCCAAAGACATTTGGGAAAAAGTCAAAAGCGGTACAAAATCAAACTTTTTATCGGACAGCCAAATTTTCTCAACTCAAGACATTGATTTTAAGGTTTTAGAAAAACAAATCCGCGAGCGCGCCTATTTGGTTGCTGGTCTTTCATTTCATCTTTTTGATGAGAGAACCGAGAGTGAAAAACACTACTACTTTGAAGGTGGGATTACTTCTCTCGTGAAACATTTAAATAAAAATAAAGTTTCGGTCAACAACCCAATAACAATCAGAAAAGAAGTCGGTGGCATCGGAGTTGAAGTCGCGATTCAGTACAACGACTCTTTCACTGAAACTGTTGAATCTTTTGCCAATGTAATCAATACCGTTGAGGGTGGTACACACTTGACTGGTTTTCGCACCGCACTGACCCGCTCGATCAATGACTACGCCAAGAAAGTCGGCGCGGTCAAAGATGCTGGGGAAGGCCTACAAGGTGAAGACATGAGAGAAGGACTAACTGCAGTCGTTGCCATCAAGATGAACTCTGACAGTATCGAGTTTGAAGGACAAACCAAAACAAAACTAGGCAATGCCGAGGTGCAGCCAATCGTTAACTCTGTCGTGAAAGAAGGAATGGAGACCTTTTTTGAAGAAAACCCCTCGGACGCTCGCTCAATAATTGAAAAAGTAGTTCTGGCCGCCCGTGCTCGGCTGGCTGCCAAAGCCGCTAAAGACGCGGTCATCCGCAAAGGTGCACTTGAGGGGATGACTTTACCCGGCAAACTTGCTGATTGTCAGGAAAAAGACCCCAGTATTTCCGAGCTCTATATAGTAGAGGGGGACTCAGCCGGGGGAACTGCCAAGCAAGGCCGAGATCGCCGCACCCAAGCAATACTCCCACTCGGCGGGAAAATTTTAAATACTGAGCGAGCCAGGCTCGACAAAGTCATTCAATTTGAAGAAATTAAAGACTTGATCATCGCTCTTGGGGCAGGAATTGGAGACACTTTCAACATTGATAAGGTGCGCTACCACCGGATCGTTCTCATGACTGACGCGGATGTTGACGGAGAACACATCAACACACTACTGCTGACCTTTTTCTTCCGTTACATGCCCCAAGTGATTGATAAAGGTTACCTGTATCTGGCCCAACCACCTCTTTTTAAAGTCACTTCAGGAAAAAGTGAAGCCTACGCTTTCTCCGATGCTGAAAGAGATAAGATTATTGCTGATATTAAGCAAGCCAAAAGTGACAAGGCCGCTAAAAAAGCAGAAGGAGCGGCGACCACTGAAGAAGAACTTTCGGGTCGGGGAGTCGGAGAAAATGAGCAGGTAACTGTGGCGGGCAAAAAAATTAATATTAATGTGCAGCGTTACAAAGGTTTGGGTGAGATGAACGCGGAACAGCTTTGGGAAACAACCATGAATCCAGAGAATCGGATTTTGAAAAAGATTGCAGTAGAGGATGCTTCCGAAGCGGACGAAGTTTTCAATATGCTTATGGGAGACGAAGTCCCGCCCCGCAAGAAATTTATTCAAGCCCACGCCAAATACGCAACTTTGGATGTTTAATTAAATATGGCAGAAGATTCACCAGAAAAACCAAATAACGAAGAGTTTGTGAATAATTCAATCGGCAAACTCAAAGAAGTCAAAATCATTGAGGAAATGCAGACTTCTTACCTCAACTATGCGATGAGTGTCATCGTCGCTCGCGCACTACCTGATGTGCGTGATGGACTCAAACCAGTGCACCGCCGGATCCTCTACGCCATGAACGAGATCGGCCTGACTTCTCAAGCAAAATATCGAGAAAGCGCCACGGTGGTCGGAGAAGTGCTGGGTAAATACCACCCTCACGGTGATGGACCCGTCTACGATGCTATGGTCCGACTCGCCCAAGACTTTGCCATGCGCTACCCACTAGTTGATGGTCAGGGAAACTTTGGCAGCGTCGACGGTGACCCACCCGCAGCAATGCGCTACACCGAAGCACGATTAGCCAAAATCTCCGATGAACTTTTGTCTGATATTGATAAAAATACAGTTGAGTGGGTTGATAATTTTGATGCTACTAGAAAAGAGCCAGTTTACCTGCCGGGAAAACTGCCAAACCTGCTTTTGTCCGGCGGCAGTGGAATCGCCGTGGGAATGGCCACCAATATCCCTCCCCACAATTTGACTGAGGTTTGTGATGCGATAATTCATTTGATCAACAACCCTGAAGCAGCACTCGAAGATTTGTTAGCTTTTGTCAAAGGCCCGGATTTTCCGACCGGCGGTGCGATTTTTGATATCAATGAGATCACCAATGCTTACGCAACCGGCAAAGGCCGCGTGCTGATGAGAGCTAAAGCGGAGATCGAAGAAGATAGAGGCGGTAAATTTAAAATTGTCGTCACTGAGATTCCTTATCAGGTAAATAAAGCCCAGCTGATCGCTCGAATTGCTCAATTAGTAAAAGATAAAAAACTAGAAGGAATTTCTGACTTACGCGACGAATCTGATAGAACTGGGCTGAGGATGGTAGTAGAGCTAAAAAGAGACGCTCGGCCCAAGAATTTACTCAACCAACTTTACAAACACACTAGCATGCAGATGTCTTTCAACGTCAACATGGTTGCTCTAGTTGATGGTGCTCCGCAAACTCTGACTTTGAAACAGATCCTGACTGAATACATCCGCCACCGTCAAAATGTCGTCACCCGACGTGCCCAATTTGAACTAGAACAGGCAAAAGCTCGTGCTCATATTCTCGAAGGTCTCAAAATTGCTCTTGATCATCTCGACGAAGTTATTAAAACGATTCGTGAATCAACCGATGCAGAAGCTGCTAAGACAAACCTGATGACTCGCTTTAAACTTTCTGACCTGCAGTCCCAGGCGATACTCGATATGCAGCTTCGTCGACTTGCAGCCCTAGAGCGAAAAAAGATTGAAGATGAGTACAAAGAGATTTTGAAAACAATCTCTTATCTGGAAGCTCTGCTTGCCTCACCGAAAAAAATTCTGGCGGTTATTGAAGAAGAGTTAAAAGAATTAAAAGAAAAGTATGGTGATGAAAGACGCACCAGGGTTTATAAACAAGCAATTGGGGACTTTTCCGAAGAAGATCTCATTCCCGCGGAGAACAATATCGTAACCGTGACGGAAACCGGCTACATCAAAAGAAGTCCGGTCGACACTTTCCGCACTCAACAACGCGGCGGTAAAGGAGTTTCTGGGGCGACTCTGAAAGAAGAGGACTCAGTTACCCAGATTTACCACGCCAACACTCATGACAACATGATGTTTTTCACCAACAAAGGTAAAGTCTTCCAACTTAAAGTTTACGATTTGCCCGAAGGATCAAGAATTTCAAAAGGGCAAGCGATCATCAATTTGATTAATATCGAACAAGGCGAGCAGGTAACTAGTGTTTTCAATGTCCCCAAAGATGTCAAAAGTGGCTTTGTCTTTATGGGCACCAAAAAAGGAGTCGTCAAAAAGACCGCTCTGGAAGACTTTGCCAATATTCGCCGCACTGGAATCATCGCAATTAATCTTTCCGCTGGCGACGCACTTAACTTTGTAACTCTAACTTCTGGGAACGATGAGATCATCATGGCCACCAAAAGGGGTCAGTCAATTCGCTTTTCCGAAAAGGGAGTTCGTACCATGGGACGAGCAACCGCTGGAGTGATGGGAATTAGACTAAAAGACGATGAAGTAATCTGTGTTGCCAAAGCTCCAAAGGAAGCAAGTTTCCTCATTGTCACCGAGAAAGGTTTTGGAAAGAAAAGTAAACTCACTGACTGGCCAATGCAGGGTCGAGCTGGCTCAGGTGTCAAAGCCGCTGAAGTCACCGCCCGCAACGGTCAAGTGGTCGGAGCCAGAGTCATCGCCCCTGATGATGTCGATTTGCTGATTACTTCAAAGAACGGGCAAGTGATCAAGCTTCCGATCAAAGATGTTCCACAGCTCACCAGACAGACTCAAGGGGTGATATTAATCAGGCTAAACAAAGCTGACGATAAAGTTTCCGCGGTCGCCGCTATAAAAAAAGAATTGATAGAAGCAGAAAAGAAAGAGAAAAGTTAGCTGGACTTGCGTAAAAACATTCTTTTACCTTTTTGAGGAATAGCCATTTGTGGCAGTGTCTGATCTTTCGAAACCGGGACTGAGAAAGAGAAAGTACTGCCTTTGCCTATTTTAGACTCCACCCAGATGCGCCCTTTGTGCATATCAACGATTGATTTGGAAATATAAAGCCCCAAACCAGTTCCTTTTGACCCTTGTTCCAAAACTCCAGAGACTCGGAAAAATTTAGTAAATAGTTTTGGAATTGCCTGCTCGGGGATCCCAGGCCCGGTATCTTTGACGTGAGTAATAAGCTGATCTTCTTTAATCTCGGTTGAAACCTCCACTTGACCGCCAGAAGGGGTGTAATTGAGAGCGTTGCCAATCAAATTCGAAACAACTTCGCTGATACGGAATTTATCGACTAGAACGTAAGGGAGCTTTTCTTTTGGCTTATCGTAGGTGAATTTTACCTGTCTTTCGTGAGCTTGCGGTTCGAAATTGGTGTAAGATTCCTCAAGCAATCTTTCCCAGTCAGTCACTTGAGTCTGGATCTGCAAAGACCCTCTCTCAATTCTGGAAACAGAAAGCAAGTTTTCCACTAGCGCCGCAAGTTGAGTGGAGGAGATAAAGGCTTTTTCCAAGAAAGAAAGTTGGTCTTCATTTAGTTTAGTCTTTAGTTCTTCTTGAAGAACTGATAGGTAACCTCTGATGCTGGTCAGCGGAGTACGAAGCTCATGGGCCGCCATTGAGACAAAATCGAGTTTCATCTCTTCTAATTCTTTTTCTTTGGAAACATCATGAATTGTCACGATCGCTCCCAAATTGATGCCTTCTCCCTCGACGATGTTTGCCGCGATCAAATTGGCGAAATTAGCCTTTCCGTCAGGCTGAGTGATGCGTACTCCGTTGCGAGAGTAGGTCACCATATCCTTGGAAAGCTTTTCTTTGGGGAAAAAGTATTCGACTTTGACCGGTCCATCCGCGTCAGAGATTTGCAGTACCTCATCAGCTTTTTTACCAATCACCGCGGAGGCTTTGGCACCAAAGATCTGCTCGGAGGCTTCGTTGAAGAAAGAAATTATTCCGTCTTTATCCACCACAAAAACTCCCTCGGTGATACCAGAGAGAGTGACTGAAAGTTTGTTTCTCTCAGCGACTAAGTTGTAAACCAGTTTTTTCATTTCTCTCATGTCAGAGGCGATCATGACGTAACCAACCTGATTGTTGCCGGAATCTAGCAGGGGAGCTCCGGAAATATTCACCGGTATCTCACTACCGTCTTTGGCGGTCAGATTTAGCTCTAAATTGGAGACAATTTCTTTTTGTTTGAGCTTGCCAATAAATTTATTTTCAAACAAAGTCAGATCAGTTTCGTTTTTTATCAAAGTTTGGATTCTTGCTTGTTTGAGCTCTTCGGGTTTGAAGCTAAAGAGCCGACTGACCGTGTCATTGGTAAATTCGACCGCTTCACCCATATTCAAAACGATCAGGGCTTCGTTCATTGTTTTGACAATGTTGGCAAAGTGGGTCGAGGGGTTGATGACAAAGAGTTTGTAACGCAGGATCGCATAAGTCGCCAGCACTCCGAGAGCACTGGTGAGGAGAATTGCCGTCCCAGGGACGGAGTAGCCAAGGTTTGGCAAGATCGCATCAGTTACTGTCCCACCAAGAAGAGGGATAAAAAGTCCAATGATCAAAAGCAGAGTTTGTTTTTTCTTGTTTGACTCTTTGACTTTGAAATAGTAACGAATGAGGAGGACTAGAGAGGCAATAAAAAAAGATTCTAACCAAACCAAGAAGAAGGTAAAATAGGGACCGGTCTGGGGAACCCCTTCCCAACCCCAGGGAACCTTGTGCAAGGCTCCGTGAGAAGAAACTAAATTAGTATTCCAAACAATGAAGAGCCAAAAGACTCCTGAACCAAAGATAAGTAGTTTGCGGTTAACACTATCTAGCAATGATTCTTTATCCAAATAGGCAAGGGTGAACATCAAGAAGAAAACCCCCACAAAGATCCAACCCGGAGGAGAGATATTGCCCCAAAAGGCCGCCGCGGTCGGGTTGGCCGAGAGGCGACCGAAAAACTCTCCACAACCCCAGAGAACTAGTAGCATCAAAAAGCCAGTGAACCATTTGTTGGCTGAATTCTGTATTCCACGGGATTGGATCAGATAAACTAGGATGAGTACAACGACAATTCCCATGAGGGAAAGCATTGCGTAAGGATTGAACGCAAAGTCAAAAATTTGAGCAGAAATGGTCATCATCTACATATTAAGAATATGGGTTTAGGCAGGAATCTGTCAACTTTTAGTCTTGGAAAGGAAAGGCCTCAACGAGTTCTGCAACAGATTTTATAATTTCAGCTGAACTTAGGGTTTGCTTGAGAGTTGCTGCGACTAGCTCTGCGATTTCTTTCATTTGCGCTTCTTTCATTCCACGAGTGGTGACCGTAGGAGAACCAAGCCTGATCCCAGAAGCAATGTAAGGTTTACGGGTATCGCGGGGGACGACTTCGCGGTTGATGATGATTCCCACTTCTTCTAACAACGCCTCCGCTTCTTTGCCGGTCTGGCCCGAGGAGCCAAAATCCAGATTTAACAGATGATTATCGGTTCCATCAGCGACAACTCGAAAACCTTGGCTCTTTAGTTCAGTAGAAAGAGCTTGGGCATTTTTGATAATTTGTTCTGAATAAGTCTTGAATTCTGGTTTTGAGGCTTCTTCAAAAGCAACTGCTTTCGCCGCGACAATATTTTCCAAAGGACCACCTTGCATACCTGGAAAGAGCATCTTGTCCACCTTTTCGGCAAATTCTTCTTTAGTCAAAATCATTCCACCACGCGGTCCCCGTAGAGTCTTGTGAGTTGAAGTAGTGACAAAGTGAGCGTAGGGAACCGGTGAGGGAAGGACACCAGCAGCAACTAGCCCGGCAATGTGAGCCATATCTACTAATAGTAAGGCTCCAACAGAGTCGGCAATTTCCCGGAATTTTTTGTAATCAATCAGACGTGAGTAAGCCGAGGCTCCTGCAACAATAAGTTTAGGTTTTTCTTTTTTCGCGATTGTTTCAATCTCGTCATAATCAAGTAATTCCGAATCTAGATTGACTCCGTACTGGACAAAGCGGAAGACTTTTCCCGAGATACTCATCGGAGAACCGTGAGAAAGATGACCACCGGCCTGCAAATTCATTGCTAGAGCCGTATCTCCTGGCTCCATGGCCGCGAAATAAACTGCTAAGTTTGGGTTGGTACCAGAGTAGGGCTGGACGTTGGCATGCTCGGCTCCAAATAATTGCTTGGCGCGATCGATCGCGAGCTGCTCAATCTCGTCAATGACTCCAGTGCCGCCATAATATCTTTTCTTGGGATAACCTTCAGCGTATTTGTTCGTTAGAATCGAGCCAGAAGCCTCTCGGACTGCTTTGGAAACATAATTTTCCGAAGCAACAAGATTCAGAACTTTTTTCTGTCTTACTTCTTCTTTTTCTATCAAAATAAGTAACTTTGGATCTGTTTGTCCTAAATCCATGGACTAATCTTAATTGAGTCAAATTTAAAAATCAAACAAAATATCTTGACACACTGTATCAAAGTAGTACAATTTAACATACAAG
>DATIHF010000039.1:0-1571 GCA_035480955.1 Saccharimonadales bacterium (SeqCode)
GTGCTGATCGGAGAAATGCGGGACTATGGGACGATCGAAGCAGTTTTGACAATTGCTGAGACAGGACATTTGGTGTTCGCGACTCTGCACACCAACTCTGCTTCCCAATCAGTTGACCGAATTGTTGGAGTTTTCCCGGAAAATCAACAAGCCCAGATCCAGATGCAGCTCTCCAACGTGGTTGAGGCAATAGTCTCTCAAAGACTGATCCCGGCCACTAAAGGAGGACGCTACCCGGCGACTGAGACGATGCTCGCTACTGGAGCAATCCGCAACGTCATTCGCGAAGGAAAAACTCACTTGCTTGATAATATTATTCAGACCTCTACGGGAGTGGGAATGAACACCATGGAAAGTTCTCTCGCTGGAATGGTCAAAGAGGGCTTGGTCTCTCTCGAAGTAGCGCTCACCTACTCACTCAAACCCGATGACCTGCTTCGGGAAGTAAAAAGAACCGGTGGCAGTGTGTCTCCGAAAGAATAAAAATGCAACAATTTAACTACACAGTCAAAGACGCCAGTGGAGTAACCCGAAAGGGTGTTGTTGAGGCGGTCGATGCACGAGCGGCCTCCCAGATGCTTCATGAAAAAGGCTATGTCGTCATCAAGGTCGAGGACAAGAAAAAAGAACTCTCCTTTGGTTTTGGCGGGGTCGGTATTGGCCCGATTGCCAATTTCACCCGTCAGCTCTCGACCATGGTTTCCTCTGGACTTCCCTTGACTGAGTCTTTAGTTGTCCTGCAAAAACAAACTGAAAATAAAAAACTGCAACAAGTGATTCAGGAGATCGCTGACGATATCCAGGGAGGCTCTACTTTCGCGTCTTCCCTGTCCAAACATCCTAAAGAGTTTTCCGTTGCCTACATCAATGTTGTTAAAGCCGGTGAAAGCTCTGGTACGTTGGATAAAGTACTAGCAAAAATGGCAGATACGCTTGAGAAACAAAGAGAATTTCAAGCTAAAGTTAAAGGGGCCTTTGTCTATCCTGTTATTATTTTGATTGCAATGGGTTTGGTAATTTCTATCATTCTTATTTTCGTAATTCCTAAACTTTCTGAACTTTATACTCAACTTAACATCAAACTCCCTTTGCCAACTGTAATAATGATTGGATTATCGGACATTGCCACCCATTTTTGGTGGTTGATAATCATCCTTGGTGCGGTTGGAACCTATCTTTTGCGACGTTACCGTAAAACCGAATCAGGAGCCCTAGTGATTGATAGCTTAGTTTTAAAAGTTCCGATCATGGGTAAACTCAACCGGGATAGCTCACTTACCGAATTCACCCGAACCTTAGGATCTCTAGTCGCCGCTGGAGTCCCGATTCTTGAAGGATTAAAAATCTCTGCTGATGTTGCAACCAACGCGATCCATCGTCAGGCGATCAAAAAAACGATCGGTTTAGTCGAAAAAGGAGCGCAGCTATCGAAAGCAATCGGGCAGGACGATGTTTTCCCTGCCATTATTCCCCAGATGATTGCTGTCGGTGAAGAAACTGGAAAGATCGATGAAGTGTTGGCGAAAGTGGCGGCCTATTTTGAACTCGAAGTAGACCACCAGGTCAAAAAC
>DATIHF010000040.1:0-3446 GCA_035480955.1 Saccharimonadales bacterium (SeqCode)
AAAGAAATTCTTTTTTTGAAAGCAAAATCAATATCCTCAATCTAGTTTCAGAATCTAGTAACTCCAAGACTACCTGTATTTCCTTTAGTTTTTGATCAACAAAAATCTCATTTTGCAGTTTTTTAAGAGTCAATGGGTGAGCACTGTGCTTTTTTGTCCAAAAAACTCCAGCTGGTTTAAGAATCTTTTTCATTGATGAGCAATGTTAGTTGAATGATTATTCAAATGTTAACAGGGGAAAGGGGAGTTTGCAACATTAAAATGAACAAAAATTCTACTGCAAGAGGAGTCAGTAACGTTGAGGTTTTTGGGAAAATAGGGGAGGGTCTTACTCTACTTTGACTATCCCCTACCTAAAGAGCTTTAGGTAAAAGCAGCACTACTCGAGTGATGCGCTCAACAGTCAAAAAGTCGGCAAGGCTTTCTTTCGCACCAGCTCCGAGTGCCTGAAACACCTCTTCAACCGAAGGTTTTTTGCTTTTGTTCAACAAAAGGTAAAGGTCAGAGGCACTTGAAATAGTTTGAATACTTTGCGGTTTTTCAATACTAAAGTTTTTATTTTGCTCACTCAGTATGTAATCAAACTTGATCTCTACTGCTTTCCCATCTTGGGTCAATTTTTTCGCTTTAATTAAAAAACTCTTCAAAAACCTACTCTTTTCATCAATCAAAACTGTCACCTCAACTTCTTTATTTTTCAAAGAATCTCCAACGATTAGTTGTGAGAGTGGTTCACTATCTGCTTTCAAGGTAATCTGATGGTAGGTCTGACCATCTTTAGAGACTTTAGTTACTTTGGCGCCATCTAAATTCTTATTTTTCAAAAGTTGAGCAAGATAGTCTTCCAATTTGGCCTTTTCGTCTTTGATGATATCAATATCGTCTCGAGAGGATATTTTCAAATCTTTTTGCAGACTGTCCAGATTTGTCTGATACCAAACTTTACCCAAAGTAGTGGTATCAAAATTTGGTAAGGCGGCCCCCTGATTTACTTTAAAAAACAAATCTTTTCCAAAAGAAGCGGTTTGGAAATCAAAACCTAGCGGTACCGGGTAAAGTGTAGTACCTTTGAAGGCAGTAGTACTCTGAACCTTCTCGGAGTTGATGTCTTTGATTGCTCCGTCAATCGAGACCGAGACCAATTTGTAGCCTCCTCCAGAGATTTCCAGTAAAGTTTTAGTTTTGTAGGAATTTAGTTTTTCATTAACAATTTTTGAGCGAACCAATATTTGTCTGGTGGTTTTCGGAAGAAATGGAATTTGACTTACCAAGTTATCAGCAGCAAAAGTCGCCTGATTTGGCAAAAAAGCGAGGTTGGAATAACTAATTATTAGAGGCGTGATAAACAAAACAATCACCCCTAACCCCACTAGCAAATAAATAATTTTCTTGGATTTCATTCTTCTCTAGTCTAACTACTTCAGCGATGTATTCGCAACAGCATGGCTGATATAATAAAGGTTAATTCTGCTCATGGATAAAATAAGCCTTTCGGTGAAATTTGTGGTGCTTGCGACTTTGATCGCTCTCGCAACTATTGGGGCGCTAATCTTTCTTGGATCAAGTCAATCCTCGATCTTGGTCAAGCTAATCGTAATCTTTTCTTCTCTCTCCTTTGTCCTTCTGATTCTCTACATCACTAGCAAAACCCGGGACAATCTCAACTATTTCAAAAACAAAGCAGTTGAGTTCACCTCCGGCAATCTAGAACAACCGATTGATAAAAAATTAACCTCAGAATTTGAAGAGACCGCCAAAACTTTAGAGAAAATGCGCACTGTTTTGCGAGAAGAGATCGCTACACTGCAGGATCAACGCGGTCAAGCCGAAGCGGTCATTTTCAACGTTGGCGAAGGAGTTTTTGCGGTCAATCTCAAGGGAGAAATAATTATTTTCAACCAAATCGCTGAAAAAACCGTTGGCATAACCAAAGACTTAGTTCTGGGCCAGCCTTACCACCAAATTTTGCAATTTTATAATTCAAAAACCAAAACTAGTTATGGTCGGTTTATCAACGAAGTTCTACTAGAGGGTAAAGCAACGACACTGCCCTCTGACACAGTGATAATTACTTCACATCGCGCCGAGATCCCTGTTGCGGTGAATTCTTCCCCAATCAAAAACCAAAAGGGAATCATCACCGGTGCAATAGTAGTCTTTCGGGACATCACTCACGAAAAAGAAATCGAAGAGATCCGTACTGACTTGATTTCGATCGCCTCACACCAGCTGCGTACTCCTCTTTCGGAAATCAAAGGACTTGTGTCTTTATTGGAAGACAACATTGCCGGCTCACTTAACATCAAACAATTGGAATATCTTAAATTACTTGGGATTGCCAATGAACGGATGATCAATCTTGTGAATGATTTACTCAATGTGTCACGGATCGAACAAGGCCGTCTCCAACTTAACTTTCAAAAAGTAGATCTAGGTATTCTTGTCTCCGAAGTTAAACAAAGTCTGACTGTTCGTGTGGCCGAAAAGAAGCAAACACTCAACTTATCAGTCGACCAGGCTCTTCCAAGTGTCTTGGCCGATCCTGACAAGACGCGCGAAATCATTAGTAACCTGGTCGAGAATGCCTTGAAATACACTTGGGAGGGCGGTACAATTCAAGTACGGGTCACCGCCGACGCGACCTCTTGTTGGGTCTTAGTTGCCGACAACGGAGTAGGAATTCCCAAAGATAAGCAGAAAGATCTTTTCCAGAAATTTAGTCGGATCGAAAACCCATTGAGCAAGACAATAACCGGTTCAGGCTTAGGTCTTTACACTGTGAAACAGCTAGTTGAAAAGCAAAACGGACGGATTTGGCTTAGTTCTGTTGAAGGCAAAGGCAGCACCTTTGGATTTAGTTTACCGAAAGTAAAATAATTTATGGCCAAGAAAATTTTAATTGTTGATGACGAAGAAATCTTAAGAAAAATTTATTCAGACCGACTCGCCTTTGAGGGTTTCACCGTTGAGACAGCTGGGGATGGTGAGGAAGCGCTCGGAAAAATGCGTACCGGAGCACCCAACTTGATCCTCTTAGATATATTGATGCCCAAGCTCAATGGACTTCAAGTGCTTGAGCAGATGAATACTGATCCCGCCTTGAAAAAAATTCCCGTGATCGTGCTTTCCAATGTCGCGAATGATGAAAATATTAAAAAAGCCCTCTCCCTAGGAGCAAAAGACTATCTTCTCAAAACCAACTTTTCCCCAAACGAGATTATCAATAAAATCAAAACTTTGGTCGACACTGGTGCTGAAAAAGTTTATTTGGTTGCACCAAGAGATGGTTATGGGGATGTTATCAAAATTTCTCAGGACTATCCTTTTTTCAATTTCTACAAATGCCCGAGTTGTGGCGGAACTTTAGTTTTTCAGCTGAAGCCAACCAAAAATCCAGATGACCATGAGTTTACCACGGGTCTAATTTGTTCTGTCTGCAAGAAAAA
>DATIHF010000041.1:0-15632 GCA_035480955.1 Saccharimonadales bacterium (SeqCode)
CTGGTTAAAAGGCTTTGTGATGTAATCGTCTGCCCCGAGATTTAAACCCTCCACTTTTTCAGAAATACTATTTTTGGAGGTGAGCATGATTATCGAAATGTCATCGTGATGTTTGCGATTCTCACTGCAAACACTTTCACCCTGCATATCAGGGAGAACAAGATCAAGAATAACTAAGTCTGGTTTTTGCTCCTCGATCCCCGCTAGTACCTGTGAACCTTTTGTGAAGGTTTTAACAGAGTAATTGCTCTCCAAAAGAATGTTTTTGAGATAGTTTAAAAATTCCTTATCGTCATCAACCAGATAGGTAAGCGCCTTCATGAACCGATTATAACAGATGGGGTAAGGAAAACTAACCAGACTAGCAAGCAAAAACGAAGAAAGGTGGCTGCCAGACTAGGATTCGAACCTAGATAGCGGGATCCAAATTCCCGAGTCCTACCATTAGACGATCTGGCAATGAGAGGCAATTATAGCAAAAGAGGCTAGTTTTAGCCACAAAGAAAAAGCCTAGTGAACTAGGCCTTTTCAATTTTATAGTTTTTGAGTTAACGGGTGACGCTGATTGTTGTTCCTTCAGCACCAGGAGCGGACACGGTTACTCTTTTTCCAGAGGCATCTAGCCCAATTTTGTACTTAGTATCGTAATCTGAACAATCAGTGTAACTACCACCAGTGTCGTAAGGAAGTGCCGCAATGTAAGCGGTCACGATTCCGGCGCAAACATCTCCTGAAGCACCGCTGTCCTTAAGGTCACTTGTAACTCCAGAGGCAGGCATGTGAGTGGGGAAACTGCCATTGGCAACGTAGTATTGATTGACAGCATTAAGAATTTGCAGTACATCAGCTCGTCTCTTAGTATTGCGAGCGTCTTGTGAATTTTGAGCTGGGTTGATGGCGACTAATACAATGGTGGCTAAAATTGCGAGAAGGGCGATAACAACGATGACTTCAATAAGGGTGAACCCTTTTTGACTTTTAAATTTGGGCAGCATAGTTTAATTTCTCCCTAAAATTATAATAACATCTGAGGTAGCCGACTCTTCCAAATTGCTACCTACAATTAAAGAATAGCGTTGCTTCAGAGTGCTTGTCAAGTCGGCAACGATGGCTTGTTTGCTTGCTTTGACTTGAAGAGTTGTTTGTTCGTAATTAGTATTGTCAGCGTTTCCCGTTGACACTACGCTATATCCCTGAGAGGTCAAAAAATCTTTAGCTCCCGAGGCTAGATGAGGGGTGTTGGTACCATTGAGCACAACAACAGAATAATCTTGCTTATTTAAAGTTGGGGGTGGCACTACTGGTTGAGTAGAGGCACTTTTAGTCGAAACTATTATTGCCTTCGTTTGACTGGTTTCTTTCTCTTGCGGTTTGCTCGCTTTTTGAAAATTATTTCTAAGGAGGACAAATAGACCAAATAAAATAAACAAAACAAGCAAAATTACACCGGCAATCAAGAGGAGCCTAACCAATAAAGAAGGTAGTTTTCTCTCTTTCCTATTTGTTGAAGTTTTACTAGCGGTTTCGGGTTTAAAGTTTAGAGAGTTATTGAAAGAAAGTGTGGTCAGGACTGCTTTGGTGAAGTTTTCAAAATCAGCCGTGTCGTTACTGTTAAAATGTTCTGCTAATTCAATAAAACTAAGTTCAAGCTCACTAGTTTGAAGGATTTCTTTGATCTGCTTTACTTGTGAGCCAGCTAGGAAAACTTTCTTAAGTGAACTCCCTTCTTTTTTATAAAGAGGGTATTCGACCTCGATAATTTTTTTGACAGTGTTTTCAATTTCTTTTTTTGAACTTTCTAAAGTTTTAATTAATTTAAGTGAAGAGGAGAAAACAATGGTTCCGGCAATTACTAAAGCAAAAACAATGGTCTGATCCTCGGAAAGAAGAAAAAGGTAGGGAGCTTTTTCTTTTACAAGAAGATTTAAAATTGGCGAAGGCACAGGGACTAAACTTAAAAGTTCAAACTCAGAAGAGTCAAAAATAGAGTTTAAATCAGAAATTAAATTTCTTCTCGCTGCGACTACTTGGGTAAACTGATCTCTCTTTAAGTAAGTCAGTAGAGCTTCATTGAAATTAAATGGTAAGAGAGGCTCTAGAGCGTTTTGCAGCCCCTTACTACTTAAATCAGAATCTTTTTTTAGAGCAGTGAAATAAACCTCCTGCTCGTTAAGTGAAAAAACTACTTTGTTGGTTTTAAAGCTGTCCTTGTTGAAATGGAGAAAATTGCGAACTTCTTCTTTAAAGCGATCCATATCAACGATTTTTTCGTCAAAGACGATCCCCTCGGGTAAACGATGCTTTTGGGAAAAGATAATTCTTTTTTTACTTCCGTTAGGGTGTATTAGAACGGCTTTAAGAGAAATATCAGAAAAACTTAAGCTAATGATTTTTTTCTCTGGGAACATTGCTTTTAAGTTTATCATTTTTCTAGGGGATTTCTTTCCAGCTAGAATAAGTCACTTTATTTGAGCTCAGATTCGCAATTATTTGAATTTTTTTTACCAAAGTCCCCATCTGCGCCGTCGAGACTATTGTGCAGTTTGGTGCTGCTAAAGAATAGCTAATCGTCACCGACGCGGAGTTTACCGAAAGGCTTTCAGTCCCAGAGCAGCTATTTGGATCTCGGACCAATTTCTCTAGAGCAACCTCCCCACCTGATTCGGCAGCAAGCAAAGCCGACTGTGCATCTTCACCTAATCGTGCATTTTTGCCAAGCGTGATTGCAGTTACCACCGCGCCTGTGAGTATGGTTATTGCGATTGCTATTCCAAAAATTACAATTATTAGCGCCTGACCTTTTTCTTTTATCATCTAGTTGTTGCAATAACTTCAAAATTCTTCGTTAAAGTCCCCTGTTGAGTTGGTTTTAAATCGGTCAAACTAAAGGTAATTTTGAATGAAGCTTTTCCGGAACCGCTACCGAGTCTCTGTACTGCCAGATTACTGACTGAAGTTAGATTGGAATTTAAATTAGCACTACTCGTGATCAAGCCGAGAGTTTTTTGGTAAAGCAAATTTGCTCCGCTTAAACTAAAAGTGTGGGTCTCAGATCCAGTTGTTAAAACCAGAGAAGAGGAGGTTTGACCCAGACTTGCCGGGCTTGTGATCGTGTCGGAATTTTTTACTTCGTAAGAGAGTCGATTTACGAGGTAGCTAGCATCTGTCTGTAGGCTAGTCTGGCTTTCCGCTTCTTGCTTAAGGGAACCGCTACTGATGCTCAGATCAACAATCACCACAAAAATAATCGATAAAATCGCAATATAGAGCAAAAGTTCGATCAAACTTGTACCTTTTTGGTTTTTTAGCAGAGTTTTCCTCATGGCGAGTAATTTAGTGTCGTGTCATTTAAAACTGGTGTATTTGTACCGTTCCCCGTAAAAAAGGCCTTAAAACGCAAATAACGGGCACCAGACTGCCCTAGAGAGATTGCTCCGCTTGGAGTGAAGTAAGTTGCTGCCGTACCATCTGGTCCCAGGTAAGTCCAGCTAGAATTGTCGTTGTTTGTTGCAATCTGGAGTTTCAATGTCGTGCTGGCCGGAATAGTCTGGGTCATAGTGAGGTAGTTGAAGCCAACGGGTGAAGAAGCGTCAAAAGTTTGACTTTCAAAAGTTCCACTTGTAGAAAATCCAGAGGGAGAAGTGACCGTAAAGAAATAGTTTCCCAAATCACGCTCAGGAAAATCTGTCCAACTGGTTCCAGAATTCGAACTAGTTGAGGCCTGAGAGTTAGTTGAATCATAAGTGGTGGTTTTGAAATTTTGCAGGGAAGGCGAGAGGTCGATCCAAGCCCGGTAGGCATTGGGGGAAACAGAGGCAGATGATTTTAAATAAATCCGGTAGTTCGTTCCGGCAGTGAGAGTCCGGGGAGTTGTGAAAGTGTAAGTCCTAAGACCAGCCAAAAGGCCAGCAACAGTGAGAGTGCCGTCTTCGATTGTAGTGTTGGTGTCGGCGTTCTGGAGAACAACGTGGAGACTGTCAGAGGGCGTACCAGCTTTTTGTAAATAAAACGAAACATCACTAGCGACGACTGTCGTAGCGGGTTTAAACTTTTCTCCGTAAAAAGAGTTCCCAGCGATATCAACATTTAAACTACTTTGAAAAGGATTGCCTTCCCAGGTGGTGTCTGAATAAATCAGTTGGTAAACTGGCTGACTATTTTGCAGAGTCCAGTTAGAGCCGCTATTAGTTGATATAAGGGTGTTTTGCTGATTGTCCGCGACTCCAGTGAGAGGAATAATCGAATTTAGGGGGGCAGTGCGGGCAATGTCGGCAAAATTACTATTATTTATCGTGCCGGAATTGTAGCTGACAACTATATGATAAGTGCTTCCTGCAGTTAAACTAACATTGGGTAAGAGGGTTAAGATGTACCAGTTCGCACCCGAAAAACTGACATTGGCACTGCTTAAATAGGTTCCATTTGGAGCTCCAATAGTATTTCCTTGTATCCCGACTTTGTAGCTAGGAGAGGTTCCAGTAACGCCAGATACGTAAAGAGCGATTTGGTTAACTGTTTTTGAAGCTTGGGCGGTAAAACGCATCGACACTAAAGTTTTTTTATCGCTAAGAGAGCCGATACTAGAGGTGGTTTGGGTGAGGAATTTGTTGCCGTAGCTACTAGTTGCCCCACCTCCGAGTGAACCGGAAAGCTGAACTTCACCACCGGCCGTGTTGGTCACGGCTGTATTAACTTTTGTCCCAGCGTTAAAATCCCCCTGGGTAGTTTGAGTCCAAGTATTGTTGCCAAAATTTCTGGTCAAATAAAAAGTTTGGGAGATATTTTCAATTCCAAAAGCAGACCATGAAACACTCGCAACGATTTTTTTAGTCGAAGGGTCACTGCTACTTCCAGGGGTTGAGCAATCCACCGGTAGAGCTGTTGCGCTAGTTCGACATACATTAGAAACAGTGAACCCCCGAGTTAGATCGTTTTCAACGACCGTTCCTGAGGTTACCGCCCAGCTGTTTCCCGACGCTACTGTATGATAAGTAGCTGGATTAGCAAAGGAGTTCCAGGCGGTTTCTTTTATCGAGCGCAAAGCCTCGGATTCTTTTTGAAGTAGCAGTTTTGCACCTACTGTATTTGAAGAGCGGTTGAAAGCTTCACGAACGCCAATAAAACCAAGTACAAAAGTTGTCAAAAACAGACTCACTAAGGCAATCGCCACTACTAGTTCAACAAGTGCTTGACCACTTTCTTCAGCAGCTAGTTTTTTGTACATTGACCACTCCTGCAGAATTAATTGTAAGTAAAACCCCATTGCCGGCATTATCTTTGGCACAAAGAGTATTTTTTGTTTGGTCAAAACTGACCACTTCTCCGACGAGCTTCGAAAAAACTAGGTTGTTGCAGTTTGTCGGCGAACTAATGCAGGGTAGGTTGGTTGTTAGACTAGTACCGTTATCGATCTGGTTAACAAAGTTATTTGGATCTGAAGAATTGTAAGAGCTTCCTTGAAATATCGTGTAGTTGCTACTCGTAAAGTGGACTCCAAATTCGGTAGGGCTTGCCTGACCAAGTGCTTCGGAACTCATTGCTTTGTTTTGGGCCTCCTTTAAAGCAGAGTTAATGTTTTGAGCAAGGGTGGCCGCTTTTTCTCCTCCTAAATTTGTAAAAAGAATTGGCGCTGAGATGAGCAGAACAATACTAAATAGTGAAATTACTAAAACCGTTTCGATGAGAGAAAATCCGCGTGACATTTTAGTGGCGGTTGATGCTTCCGATACCTTGGTAAATGGGTAAAACGACTGAGACCAAAACCAAAGCAACTAGTACTGCGATCAAAATTATTAAAATAGGCTCGATTATTACGGTTAGGTTCTTGATGGTGTCGCTAAATTTCTTCTGGTAATTTTTAGCAATTTTAGAAAGCTGCTCACCAAGATTACCCGCCTCCTCGCCAACTCCTACAACTCTCCTGAGCAGACTTGGAAAGCTTTTTGGATGGTCCTTCATGGCTTTCTCTAGTGTCAGACCTTTGCTGATACTTTCTCTGACACTGCCAATATCATTTTTAAGACTTTGAGAAAAAACAACTTCTTTGGAAATTTCCAGGGCGTCAATGATGGGAACGCCGGCGTTGAGAAGTAATCCTGTTGTTTGAGTAAACCGAGTCAAATCAGCTAAATTAGCGATTCTAGAAACAATTGGCAAGCTAAAAAGAATTTTTAAAAGAAAATGTTTAAAGGGTTTCAACTTCAGAAGAAGGTAAAACAAAATGATGAAAACTGCTATTAACGAAAGTAGATAAATCTTGTAGAGGCCGATCCAGACTGAGAAATGAAGTATTGCCGATGAATAAGATGGGAGATTGAGATGCAAATCAAAAAAGACTTTAGCAACTTTTGGTAGAGAGTAGCCAAAAACAAAAAAAGTGACAAGAGTCAAAACTGACAAAATAATTAAAGGGTAGAAAAGAGCTGATTTAATATTGTTTTTGGTTTCAATATTTTCTTTCAGATTTTCCGAAGCGGAAAAAAGGACTTTATCAAGTGTTCCTGAAGCTTCTCCTGACTTAACAATATTAAGAAACACACTATCAAAAGTTTCTGGAAACATGCCAAAGCTTTCCGCTAAACTTTTACCTGAATTGATTGATTCAGAAATTTGAGTAATTACTACTTTGGTGTTTTTATTGTTGCTGTCTTCGATAATTGTGTTGAGCGCGTCTAGTATTGGGATCCCACTGGAAAGCATGGTTGATAGACTCTCGAATAAAATTTGCGTTTCCGAGTCTTTCAGACGTGTATTATCAATTTTACTTTCTAGTCGGGGCAGCTTCATACTTACTCTCTTACGGCGCTGACGATTTCCTCAATTGTCGTCAAACCAGCCTGAACTTTGTTTAAACCATCGGAAAACATACTTCGGAAACCCGCTTTCTTTGCTTGTTCTTCAATTTCTTTTGCCGATGCTTTAGCGAAAATTAATTCTTTGATCTTTTCACTTACCTTTAATATTTCAAAAATGCCGACCCGACCGCGAAAACCTTCGTTGTTACAGACATTGCAGCCTTTGCCGCGGTGTTCTTTAAGAGTTTTTATATGTGCTTCAGAGATCTCTTCTTTAAATTCATTTCTTAACAAGGTTTTTGTGTCTTCTTTCACGTCTTCAACCACTAAACAGCTAGTACAATTTTTTCTGACTAGTCTTTGGGCGATTATTAGACTCAAACTTGATCCAACCAGGTAAGTTTGCGTTCCTAGATCAACTAGCCGAGGGATGGCCCCAACAGCGTCATTAGTATGCAAAGAAGAGAGCACAAGGTGTCCAGTGAGCGCGGAATGAATCGCAATTTCGGCTGTTTCCTGATCACGTATTTCTCCAACTAGAATAATGTCTGGATCATGACGAAGTATTGATCGCAAACCATTGGCAAAGGTGAGACCGGCACTTGTATTGACCTGTGTTTGATTGACTCGAGAGAGACCGTATTCGATTGGGTCCTCAATAGTACAAATGTTTACCTCGGCTGTGTTGAGAATAGTCAAAAGATTGTACAAAGTAGTTGTTTTCCCTGATCCGGTCGGTCCGGTCGCAAGGATCATACCATGGGGTTTCGTCAGTTCACCCTCTACGATCTCTAAACTCTCTCCCGTTAGACCCATCTCTCCAAGGCTTTTTGGTCGTGAAGAAGAAGACAGAAGACGCAAAACTGCGTCTTCACCATGATAAGTGGGTAGGATTGAGACTCTGACAGAAATCTCGTCACTGCGATGTTTGAACCGAAAGCGTCCATCCTGAGGAGCACGGTGTTCATCAGTTCGTAGATTGGACAGTATCTTAATTCTTGTGATCAGTCCCGCTTGAATTTTGTCTGGAAGATCCAAAACATCTTTGAGCTTACCATCAACCCTAAAGCGGACAACTAATCGGTCACCAACATTTTCAACATGAAGATCTGAAGCATGTTCACTAGCGGCGTAGTCAAGTAGAGTGTCGAGAATCTTGATTAAAGGCAGATCGGTTGCCGAGAGCACGGCCATTTTTTGTGCTTCTGAAACATTTTCCGAGATTGTTTTTTCAAAATCGAGTTTGATATCTTTGCGGTACTGATCCAAACCTTCATCTAGTACTCCCGGAAGTGTGAAATAAACTTCAACTAAGAGGTTCGTTTTTTTCTTAATAAATTCCACTGCTTCCAGATCGTCGGGATTTTCCATGGCAACCAAGAGGGTTTTATCTTTTTTCTCAAAAGGGATCAGACGTTTTTCAGTAGTGAATTTTTCCGGAAGAATCGAGAGAATATCGCTCGAAATCTGCTTACTTTTTAAATCAGCGTAAGGGTAACCCAGCTTCTCAGAGAGGATCTGGCCGAGAAATTTTTCAACCAAAACGCCGCGCTCAATCAAAACATCAGTCAAAGTGCGGTTTTGGTCATGGGCAACTTTTTCTGATTCAGCCAGCTCTTTTTCAGTTGCAAAACCAGATTTTACAACTGTTTCTTTTATCTCTGCAGTTGACAGTCTCATTTACTTTAAGTATTTTCTTGCTGTTTCAACGATTTTTTCGGGTACAACGTCTGTTTTTAAAACTGTTTCCTTCACACCCAGCTCCATGGCCTGGTTGACCTCGTCTGAAGAAGCATTTAGATTCGTCATGATTATCACTGGAATTTCTTTGAGAGACTCATCGGAGCGAATTTTTCGCAAGACTTCAGTCCCTGACATTTTTGGTAGCATTAAATCCAAAATGGCTAGATCTGGCTTTACTTCTTTAATTTTGTTAAAGCCAGCTTCACCATCAAGGGCCACTTCCAGCGAAATTCCTTCTTTACTAAACTTTTTCTGATACATTTTTACAAAAAGAGCATCGTCTTCGACTAGCACTACTTGACTCATTTATGACCTCCTTTTTCTTTTATTGATTTCATTGCCTCTATTTCTTCCATAATCTTGTTGGCCTTAGCACTGCCAGAAACAGGCAAAGAAAAGGCAAAAGTGGAACCAACCCCTTCCTCACTCTTTTCCAACCAAAGCTCTCCGCCGTGATGTTCGACGTACTTCTTGGAGATGTAGAGACCCAAACCACTTCCCGCTGACATAGTCCCGACCGTTGGGTCACCTGGTTTAGTAAATTTTTGGAAGAGTTGATCCTTTTTTTCTTTAGTAATCCCACTTCCAGTATCAGTAACGTATGTGAGCACCAAGTCATCTTTCTGAGCGAAACTGATACTCACAGAGCCTTGTTTAGTAAATTTCCGTGAATTGGTTACCAGGTTAATCAAAACTTGGGAAATTTTGTCTTGGTCACCTTGGACTTTAGGTAAATCGGTAGTCTCTTCGACTGAAATTTTAACCATTTCCTCAGTTGCGGAAGCGTTGAGGGTCTCGGCTAAAATTTTGGCGATGGAAACGATATCAAGTTCTTTGACAATGTTGAAATAAATTACTCCTGCTTCGATTCGAGAAACATCCAGTAGTTCATTTACCAATCTAATCTGCCTCTCTACGACTACCATTAGGTCTGTTAGATCCTCTTTGACTTCTTCGTTTATCTCTCCATCATCACCAGTCAGTATTGCATGAATAGTCCCTTTGATGATTGCCATCGGATTGCGCAGTTCATGAGAGGCAATGGAGATAAATTCATCTTTGGCCTTGTCTAGTCGACGCATCCGAAGTGTCAAATTGGTCAGCTCACGGATGGCGCGGTTGTAAGCTTCTGGGTCGATTTTTTCTTGAGGTTTGGACACAGTAATATTTTCCACAATTTTAGCTTGGTTTTGTGTTTAAAGTCTAGCTTAGATTCAAACTTAAAGTCAAGGAATTTGAGGCTTAGTCAGCGAAAAATTGGACGGAGATTTTTCCGTAATTTCCAGAATCAATGACCGCAATCCCGACTCGAGAGAATTTTGTCGAAAGAATCGCCGCCCGGTGTTCGGTTGATTTCATCAAGCCTTCGTGAGCGGTTGAGATATCAGGAGCATAGGAAATATTCTCAGCGAGGCTTTTGTACTGCAGTGGAGTCTTTTTAACCCAGTAAAGTGGATCGTGACCTTCTGGGTCATAATGACCGAAATAGCCTTTTTGAAACATGTCTAAGGCGTGGGATTTGGCAATTTTCTTTAGAGTCTCATCCTCCTTAACCTCTTTCAGCCCTCTAGTGCGCCTTTCTTGATTGACCAGAACAAAGAGCTGGTCGGCACCACTACTATCTTCAGAAAGTTTCAAATTTGGGAAATTTAAGACAATGTATTTACTGGAGCCTTCTTTTTGAGAGGTGAGCAGTACTAAACTGTCTCTGACTGACTTTGCGAAAGCTGATTCCAATGGTTTACTCAGAGAGGAAGTAAGGGCAGTAATTTTGCCCAGAGATTGAGACTGGGTGATAGTTGCTCTGACAGTATTATTGATCGGTAAAACTACTAAGAAGGTCGCTACAAAGGCAACGATGGCCAAGCCTGAAATAAAAGCCGGTAGAGCGCCCCAGTAACGATTGAGTTTGGAAAGATGCAGAGACATGGGGATTTCTTTATAGATATCTCGGTAAACAAAGATGACGAAAACATCGGTGATTATCCAAATTGCTAAAAAAGAAAGGGTGTTAGCCAGATTTTCGGGAAAATAGAGTTTTTGCAGTAAAAAAGATAAGTAGGGATAGAAAACAATGGCCCAAAACAGGGCTAAGATAAAACCCAAAAGCTCGAATGAATTGGACAGAAAACCACGTTTATAACTAAACGCAGTGTAAGAAGCGAGAAAAATTAGAACTAATAAATCCACAAAATTAAATCCAAAGAACATATCTTCACATAATGAAGCTAATTAATACTTACTGCTAATAAATTTTTTAACCCCAAGTCCAAGGCAGTGTGATTGTTTTTGTTCCGATCAAAACCGCAACCAAAACAACAAGCACAACAGCCAAGACTACCCATAAAGTACTGCCTTTAGGCATGTTAATTCCTTTCAGATTCTTAACCCCAACCCCAAGGGAACGAGATTACATTTGTTGCTAACAGGATTGCGACAACCGCGATAACTAAAGCAATAACAGCAATCCACATTGTACTGTTTTTTGGCATCAAAACTCACACCTCCTTAAAGATTCAATAAGTTTAGTAATCTAACCCCAACCCCAAGGGAACGAGATTACATTTGTTGCTAGTAATATTGCGATAATTGCGATCACCAAAGCGATTACTGCGATCCACATAGTATTGTTTTTTGGCATTTATTTATTCACCTCCTTTCTGAGTTTCTTCTTTTGGTAATGACACATAAAAAGTTGATCCAAGGTCGGCTTTTGAATCAAACCAGACTTTACCGTGGTGGGCTTCGATGATCACCCGGGTCAAATAAAGACCAAGACCTAATCCCTGATAGTTATATTCAAGTATGTCGGTGGCTCGGTGGAATTTTTTGAAAACCAGAGGGATTTCTTTCTCGGGGATTCCAATACCAGTATCTTTGATACTGACAACAAAGTTTTCTTTCTCCTGGCCGACAGAGACGCTCACAGAGCCACCTTCTTTATTAAATTTGATCGCATTTTCGACGAGATTGTTGAAAGCAACTTTGAGTTTAGTGAGATCACCTTTGATCAAAGCGGCTTCCTGTTCTGAAACAAGGTTTAAGACAATTTTTTTCTGCAAAGCGACTGAGGAATTTAAGGAAATTATTTGTTTAACTAAGGCAATTAAGTCAACGTGACTTTGTGAAGAAATTTTACGATCTGACTCAAGTGAAACAATACTGAGAAACTCTTCGACTAAATTTTCCAATTTAGAGACAGACACTGCCATACTATTAAAAACTTCTTTACTAGGTTTAATCGCCGGATTTTTCGAGTTTAAGCTATCGACGTAGCCTTTCAAGACTGTCAGAGGAGTACGCAGATTGTGTGAAGCGATGATGATAAATTCATCTTTGAGTTTATCTAACTCTTTGAGATCTTCAATATTTTTCTGAAGCGAAGTGGCCATTTTGTTAACATTGCTGGCGAGGTTTTCCAGCTCATCACCGGTTTTAAGCTCCACTCGAAAGGCAAGATTGCCCCGACTGACACTTTTCGCCCCCTCAACAATTTTTTCCACCGGAGTGATGATCGTTCGATCAACGGTGAAAATCACTAAAAGGGTCGAGAGAATTGCAACAAACAGACTAACCCCCAAGGCAAGGGGGATCGTAGAGACAAGAGACTCCTGCAGAGAATCGTAATTGACAAAATAGCGGATCGAATAAGGACGAGCACCAAAATCATCAACATAAGGCTCTATTACCTCAGTTGCCGCGTGAAAAGAGTCTTTTCGAATTTCGGTTTTGTCACTGGTTACTAAGGGGAGCAAGCTTTCGTCTACTTTGGGTTGATTTTGGGTGTCTGTTTGAGCTTTTTGAGTGGAATCATAAAGAATAAAACCGTTGACATCGATAATTTGAATTTTAGTGATACTACTATCTAGTTTTAGATTTGCATCAAGGATTTCTTTAAATTTGAGGAAGCCAGAATTAAAATAGGTGTCGTAGGAATTGCCAATCGGCCGAACGGAAAGTTTGGCGAAAGAAACTGCCGAATTTGAAATAGCTTGTCTTTGGCGATTGTTTTGGTAGGAGATGAGAACAAGTGAGAGTCCAAAGGCAACTAATCCTAAAATTGCTAAAAGCAGAAATAAAAATTTAAACTTTAAACTTTTTAAAGCAATATTTGGGCTGGGCAGGTGCATGTTTTTTCCAAGAGCGCACTAAGGACTTTTTCCAGAAACACTTTCGAGAATAAAGTCCACTAAAGAATTAACTTGGAAAGAGAAATCTTTACGTATTATGTAATTGGCCGAATCAGCGTAAAGAGGAACAACAGGAACATCGTCAACTATTGTTTGCGAGAGACTCTCGAGCAGCGCCCGGCGCTCTTTCGGTGAAAATGAAGCGTTGGCTTCCTCAACTTTTTTATCTACAGTAGCATTGGAGTAGCTTAAAATATTTTGATCCGCGTCTGTTTTGAAGATAGAGCCAATATACTCTCCGCCATCAGTCGCAGACGGGCCCGCGACAAAGGCAGGAGCTTCTCCTGAAATTAATTTTTTCACAACGTCACCAAAGGTTTCAAGAACAACTACTTTGGCAGTAATTCCCGCTAGAGCGAGCTGTTTCGAAATGGCGTTAGCAGTAGGTTCTCTTTCTCCAGTAGTATAAATAGAAAAGTTCAGGTTGGCTACACCAGCGTCAGTTAGAAGAGTTTTGCTTTTTGAAACACTATAAACTGAGTCAGTGATACTGCTGTTGTAGCCGACAATTGTTCTAGTCAAAAATTGATTAGCCGCGGTCGCGGAAACAGAGGCTTCCTTTATTAACTTGTTGTTGTCCAAGGCATCTTTCACCGCTAAACGGACATTTTTGTTCAGCAGAGGATTGGGTTTGCCATTGAGGGTCTTAGCTGCGTAATTGAAAAAAAGCATCTCAACTCTTGGTTGGTCGTGTTTTTCTACACTGTAATTTGCCGGTACTGATATATTGGCTAAACTAACCTTTGCATAATCAATATCACCTTTCTTGATCGCGTCAAGCATTTCCTGGTCACTTTGATAGGCAGTGAAGTCAGCTTCTTTGACCTTTGGTTTTGTCCCCCAATAGGTGTCATTGCGGACTAAAACTGCTTTTTTATCAATTTCGTAGGAAGAGACTTTAAAGGGGCCTGTTCCGGAAGCCTTGTCTAAACCATCGGCGGTAACTTGGCTTTTGGAGATGATGAAAACGTCAGTAATCCGATTAAGAAGTATCGGGTCAGGGTCGGTTGTTTCGATTTCAACTGTATTTGGGTCCACTACAGTAACCGCTTTGATTGTTGAGACAGAGTTGGCCGAGGGCCAAGGATTGTCATCGTCTACTGTTGCAAGAACCTGGTCAAAGGAGTATTTGACATCGTCGGCAGTAAGAGTTTGGCCGGTTTGGAATTTGACTCCTTTGCGGATTTCAAATCGCCAAACTGTTGAGCTAGGGTTGGTCCATTTTGTAGCGAGAGAAGGCACGACTGTAGAGCCACGTACTTTTGTCAGAGCTTCAAAGACGGCATCGTTAACATTAGTATCATCAGTAGTCGGTGGAGAAGAATTTTTTGGATAAACTCCAGTCAGAGCTCCCCAACCCAAGCGTATTTTTTCTTTTTCAATACTTTGGACTTGTTTCTGGGTGTTTGTGTTTTGGTTGCGAACAAAATAAATCAGCGCTCCAGCAACGATTAGTATTAAAAGTACAAAAACTAATATTAATAATGGATTTAGGAAAGATTTTTTGTTTTGGTTACCAGCTACATTATTAGCTGAGTCTTCGGGCATTGCTTTAATTATAGATAAATAATAAAAATTAAGTCAAATATGAGGAGAAAAATGCAAGTTAAGTCTGATTGTTCAACCACTCCCGCTGATCAGTCTTGAGCAATTCATCAGATTCTTTCGGACCCCAAGTGCCTTTTTCGTAAACATGTATCGCAAGGTAATCAAGTTTTTTTAAAATAGGTTCGACAAACTCCCAAGAGGTCTCCACCTCGTCGCTTCTAGGAAAAAAGGTCTGCAGGCCATCAATAAGATCTAAGATCAATTTTTCATAAGCATCGGCGATTTCAGTTTTGAAATTTTTGTTGTAATCAAACTCCAAGTCTACTTTTTTTAACTTTGGCTCTTGGCCTGGCTCTTTCACAAAGACTGAGATTTCGATTGATTGTTTTGGCTGGATATGAAAGGTCAGGATATTTGGTAGGTTGCTCCCATCCGGCAAAAGAAAGTTCTCTGACTTTTTAAAGACTATATTTAAATACGCTGCTTTCGTCGGCAGATTTTTTCCAGAACGTAAGTAAAAGGGGACATTTTTAAAATTATCTAGGTTCGAAAAGACTCTTAAGGCACTGAAAGTGTCTGTTTTAGAGTTTGGGTCTACTTTTGGTTCGCTCTGGTAACCCTCATATTGACCTAAAACAACATTTTTCTCTACCTCGTCATCATGATAAGTTTTTAAACTTTGGAGAGAGGCTAATCGAGCATCTCTGACTTTTTCAGCTGAGAGATCCTCTGGGGCCTGCATTATTGAGAGAGCAAGCAGTTGCAAAAGATGGTTTTGGATAAAATCTCGCAGATTTCCAGCTTTATCATAGTAACCACCGCGGTTTTCGACTCCGAAATCCTCTGCTACGGTTATCTGTATATGATCAATAAAATCTTTGTTCCAGACTTTCTCAAAGAGACCATTAGTAAACCTAAAAGCTAAAATATTTTGCACTGTTTCTTTAGCAAGGTAGTGATCGATACGGTAAACTTCTTCTTCACTAAATTTTGAGTCAACTAGTTGGTTGAGTTTTTTTGCGGACTCTAGGTCTGAACCAAAAGGCTTTTCAATAATGATTCTCTTCCAACAATCTCCTAGCAGATCAAAAACTTGAGAGCTTTCCAAATTTTCGATGATTTTTGGAAAATAATTTGGCGCCGTCGCCATGTAAAAAATTTTGTTAGTACAGCTCTCAGCTGGATCAAATCTCTTTAAATACTCTGCTAATTTTACATAGTCACTGACTTGCTCAAAATCCCCTCTGACATAGTGGAGTCTTTCGGCAAAATTTTTCCAGACCATTGGGTCAAAGCCTTCATGAAACTTAGTTAAAGCTGTTTTAAGGCCTTCTAGGTGCTCTTCTCTGTTTTCCTC
>DATIHF010000042.1:0-13920 GCA_035480955.1 Saccharimonadales bacterium (SeqCode)
ACAACCAGATCGTCAGAGCGTTTTTGTAAACGTTTTGAAAGTGCAAAAAACTTTTTATTGTTTGTCTTGCGAAAAAATTTTTTCGCTATTTTCATGTTTTATTTTCTATACGCGAGCCTCAAAAAGGTTCGTGTGACAGTAATGGCGGTAAACATCGAAACAAGGATTCCGATACCCAGCGCAACAGCAAAGCCACGCACTTGTCCAGTCCCAAAGGTAAACAAAATCAAAGTGGTAATCAGTGAAGAAATATTTGAGTCTCTGATCGAGTTCCAGGCTCTACTAAAGCCAATCTCAATTGCTTGATTATTCGTTCGACCAGCTCGTAGCTCCTCCCTCATTCTTTCAAAGATCAAAACATTTGCGTCAACTGCCATACCAATAGAAAGAATAAAGCCTGCAATTCCTGCTAGAGTCAAGGTAATTGGTATCCCTTTAAAAAGCGCTAGAGAAATCATCGTGTAAATTAACAAAGCACAGTCAGCTAATATTCCTGGGATTCCGTAGAAAAAGACCATGAAAACTGCAACAACAAAAAGTCCAACTATACCGGCGATCAGGCTGCGATGAACCGACTCTTGGCCTAAACTAGCTCCAACTGTTCTCTCTGAAACTACATCGATTTTTTTCACTGGTAATGCTCCCGCATTAAGCTCTGTCGAAAGCCTTTTTGCTTCTTCAACACTGACCCCGGTGATTTGCCCTTTATCACTAATCTCGGATTGCACCGTCGGAGCAGAAACCACTTGATCATCAAGGAAAATAGCCAACGGCTTTCCGATCAAACCTCGCGTAACCTCGCCAAATTTTGGAGCAGCGTCGCTTTTTAATTCAAAAGCAACAACTGGTTGCCCTTGAGTCTGGTTATTTTGGGCTTGAGGATAATCAACGCTAGCATTTTTCAGATCTTTGCCAGAAATTCCTGTAGGTTTAGTATTTTCTAGAGTGGGATAAGTTCCTGCTGGGGTGTTGGGGTCTACGAAAGCTCGAAATTCTAACTTGGCGGTTTCACCAACCAGTTTTTTTGCCTCATCAACATTTTTAACACCGGGGAGTTGGACAATAATCCGGTACTCACCGTTGACCTGCGAGGTTTGAATGATCGCTTCCGAAACACCAAAAAGATTGACCCGTCGTTCGATCACATCTTTAGCTGAGTTTAGAGCTTGCGCTTTTTGAGACGCAGGGATATCACTCACGTCAGCTTTTAAAATCAGGTCAGTCCCACCTTGTAGGTCAAGACCAAGCTTTACATCCAAATCCCTTTGGAGTTTAAAACCAAAGATATTGGTATCAAGTTTTGGTCCCGAGAGAACTGTGTTGAGCTTGATCGGGCCAAAGTTTGTTTTGATCGGGACCGTGGGCCAGTCAACGACCAGAGCAATTATAACAATGGCGAAAATTAAAACTAAAAATATTCTTTCTCGTTTCATAACTTTTCTTCAGCTTGCTATTTTATTGAATGATCTCTTCTTCGTCCCCCACCAACATCACACGAGTTTTTTCTAAAATCCCAGTGACAAAAGGATCACGTCGGTGTTTTCTAAAATTAAATTCATCTTCAGTCATAACAGTGTAATTTATTTCCCGGCCAACTTCATTTTCAGCCTTTTTTACAATTTGAGCTAATTGTGGAAGAACAATGTTACCAACCACTAGGAGGTCAACGTCGGAAGATCCTACCGGTCGGTGACGGATATAACCACCAGACAACAAAGCATACTTTAACTTCCCCAGCTTTCCTCTTTCTTTAATGATATCTCCTCCCAGTCCTTGGGATTTGGCTATCATTCTGGAAAGCTCCTCGGTGAAAATATAGTCTTTGCGAAAACCGTAAAACTTTCTGTTTGCCCGAGCTTCCGAAAAAAGCATATCACCTTTTTCCATCCTTGAAAGTTCAGCTCGTACCGCATTAATTTGCTCGCCGACCATACGAACTAATTCACGGACATAAAAAATTTTGCCCGGATTGGACAAAAAAACCGTCAGCAACTTTACTCTAGTTTTTGAAATAAATAAATCTTTTAACATCTACGAAAACTCCTTACGGGTAGGTAAAGCTAGAACCAGGCGGGATGATCGCAATCCAAATCTTACCTCGATTTAATTTGATCTCTGTTCCGTTTTTATCTAAAAAGAGAGTTCTACTAGTACGCGAATCCTTTTTCCAGGTGCCCTCGACCACAGTTCCGTTTTCAAAAACCTTTGCATCACCTGATCCAACTGTATTCATCTGCAGTCTCGAATGCCCGGAGGGGTCAGGATAGTTTGAAACTGTCTGCACCACCACTGTCTTCACTTCTAACTGAGTATTAGTTTCAGCATCAATAGATGCTTTCCCTTGACTAAAACGAACGTAGGAGTTGCTATCAGGGTTGTAGTGCCATTCGTCGTCATAAGCATAAGTTCCCAAAAAACCAAGTTTTATATTAAAAGTTGCTGGACGTTTGTCCCGGGTAGGAATTTCTTTATCATCTAAAAATTTCCAAAGTGTTATTGTCTCTGGTTTATAACCTCTTGCATCCGCTTGGCCACGTAATTTATCGGTCGTGCTGTAGACATTGTGCGGCGCTGGCCGAGCGCTTGTTCTTTCAAAAGTCGGGGGTCCAATCGTCAAACCATTTAGATCTTTGATGTGATATTGATTAATTTTATCTAGAGCGTCGGGTGAACCACCAAAATGTACGTAAGCGGCTCCGTACTCTACCGCCCAATCGAGGTAATAAGGTCGAGCACTACGAATTGGTCCCATTTTGGTATCTTCTTGCAAAAAGACTGCCATAAAACGGGTGATACCACCCTCAGCCAAAGCCTCGTAAACTACTTCTGCCTTTGAAAGACCGCTTTGTGGTCGAGCATCAGTATGATTCTCAACCATCACTGCAAGTGGAATTCTGTGTATCCAAGCCTCTGTTTCGCTTTTTTTAAAGAGCACTCCATCAATAGGGTTGGGCGTGTCTTTTGGCTCTTCAGCAACTCCTGAAATTACTTCTCCTTTGGAAAAAAGTGTCTGGTTGATCGCTCCAAGTTTTCCCGCTCCGATCAAATAACCTGTCCAGGCGCAAATTCCGATCAGAATTAGTAAACTCCCGACAACTACAGCCTTCTTAAAGGCAGGAAGAGCAAAAAATTTTTCTTTTAAGTAAGCAAACACTTTCATAAATGGGGAGGAAGGATTTTGTTTAATCCTTATTTCGAGATAGAGAGTAACATAACTACTCGAAAAGGTGCAACTGGTAATTTACTTAGCTTGAAGTCTTGGAGTCACCATGGTAATATTTCAGCGATGCCAAGAAAAACTCGTTCGGAAAAAATTTTAGCTAAACTTCGAAGACTGGAAAGAGAACAGACCCCTTCTCAACCTGGTGAAGAAGTAGCCCCAATCAACCAAACTACCCCAAGCAAAATCGCCTATGAGTTTAAGGCGGAAGAGAAACAGCAACAGCCCGCTCCCATTAGAACCATGGCAATCGACTATTCTTACGTCTACAAAGACCTTCGCAAAACCGCTTTTTTCGCTGCTGTGGCGGTACTTTTTGAAATTGTCCTCAGAATATTTATTTTCAAATAGGTTCGACTTGTGCCTAATAGTGCTTGACAGGCTCAATGAAGCTGTGCTACGATCAATTTCGAGGCTATTTAGCCTCGTTGTTTTTGTAACACCCTCATTAGCACCCTTATTTTGAAGGGAGGTGAATTAGGAAACAGATAACAGAAATGCAGTAGCGAGAGTAAAACCCTGCTAACCGCGCTTACTGTTTTCTGATCCCTGATCATTATGGCTTCCATGTACTGTGTAAAATGCCGAGCAAAAAGAGACGTTGCCAATCCAGAGCAAGTTACCATGAAAAATGGTAAGAAAGCTCTTCGAGGTACTTGTCCAGTTTGCGGCACTAAAATGTTCAAAATTGGTGGTTAGTTTTTCACCACTTCAGAAAACCCCTTTGGAAATATTTACTGAGGGGTTTTTCTGTGCCGTCTTTCGTTAATTAAGTGAATGATAGAAGGGAGCAAAGAGACCAGGATTATTAAAGCAACGATCGGTAGTAAGTATTTATCAACATTGGGAATTGCTTGACCGAGAAAATAACCAGCTAAGGTGACCCCAACCGCCCATAAAAAAGCCCCCGCAATATTAAACCAAAAAAATGTCCGGTAATGCATCGACCCAATTCCGGCAACTATCGGAGCGAAAGTACGAATGATTGGAGTGAAGCGAGCTAATATGATTGCTTTTCCACCGTGCTTTTTGTAAAACTCTTCGGCTCTGGAAATATTTTTTTTGTGGAACCAGAAAGATTCTTCCTTACTGAAAAGTCTTCGACCGTATCTTTTCCCAAAAGCATAGCCCACATTGTCACCAACTACCGCAGCGATGAAACACCCCAAGGCAAGGGCATAGATATTAAAAACCCCGGCTGAAGCCAAAAAACCAGCGGTAAACAGCAAACTATCTCCAGGCAAGATTACCCCAATCAAAAGTCCAGATTCGGCAAAAACCATACCAAAAACTCCAAAGTACCCAATCGTGCGTACCAATTTTTCCAAATCAATATGAAGAAAGATATCCATCAGTTTGTTTCTCTCGCTCGGTATTGTATTGCCTCAGCTAAATGTTTGGTTTTGATTCCTTTGGAATTATCCAAATCTGCAATGGTACGAGCGACCTTTAAAATTCTAACATAACCTCGAGCAGAGATTTGAAATTTGTTGATCGCGGCAGCAAGCAGTGTTTTTCCTTCTTCATCAAGATTGCAGAGCTCTTTGACTTGGCGGCTATTCATCTCTGCGTTGGCAACGAGATTTAGTTTTTTTAATCGCCTACTTTGTAAATCACGAGCTTTCTGTACTCGGGTGCGAATCAATTTCGAAGACTCACCAGTGGGAATATTGATCAATTCTTTGGTTTTCACGGCCGGAACATCAAGGAAAATATCGATTCGATCAAGTATCGGTCCGGATAATCTTTTTTGGTAGCGGCTCACTTGCCCGGGCAAACAAGTACAATTTTTCGTTGGATCACCAAAATAGCCACAGGGGCAAGGATTCGCCGCCGCGACAAGAATAAATTTAGCTGGGAATTTAGCGCTGCTGTTGGCTCGAGAAACTACTACGAAACCATCCTCAAGCGGTTGGCGCAAAGCTTCCACAACACTTCTGGGAAACTCTGGGAATTCATCTAGAAAAAGGACCCCGCGATGGGCCAAAGAAATTTCCCCTGGTCGAGGATTGGTACCGCCACCAATAATCCCAACACTACTAGCGGTGTGATGAGGTGCGCGAAACGGTCGAGTTCTCACCAAACCTTCTTCGACACTACCTACAACTGAGTAAATTTTGGTCATTTCCACTGCTTCGATAAAAGTCAGACGAGGAAGAATGGAGGGAAAAGTCCGGGCCAGTAGTGTCTTACCTGCACCAGGAGAACCGCGCATCAGCACATTATGTCCGCCAGCTGCAGCAATCTCCAAAGCTCTTTTGGCTTGTTCTTGCCCTTTGACATCTTTCATATCAAACTCTTCCAGCTCGGTGTCTTTGAATTCGAATTTTATTTTTTTAACCGGGGGGATTTCCGAAATTTTGGCGAAATGGTCAAAAATTTCTTTGATACTTTGGGCGGGGATAATCGTCAAACCATCAACCACCATGGCTTCGGCGGCGTTAATACTTGGAAGCACGAGTGTATCAAAACCTTTTTCTTTAGCCGCTCCTGCAAGCAGTAGTGTCCCACGAGCCGAGTTGATCGACCCATCCAGTGAAAGCTCCCCGAAGACTAGTGTCTTGCTCAAATCAGCGACCAGCTGACCGCTAGCAAGGAGAATCCCCAGGGCAATTGGCAGGTCAAAAGCTGGTCCTTCTTTGGGTAAATCCGCCGGAGCTAGATTAACAGTAATTCTTTTGGCCGGAAAGTCCGCACCAGAGTTTTTCAAAGCCGCGCGGACTCGTTCCTTTGATTCCTCGACGGCTTTGTCAGGCAAACCGACGATCTGAAAAGACGGCAGACCCTGGGTTGCAATGTCCACCTCAACTGTGATCGGGACAACTTCGAGTCCAATGATGGAACCAGAATAAACTTTCGCTAGCATTGGCAAAGATTATATAGTTTTAGATTAGAAAAACAAGATATTTTAAAAAATGTGGGGAAAGATGCGGCTTTCCCCAGATGTTTGATGTGCTCAACTCAGACTAGCAGGTTGGGCTGGGTTGCTCGATCAGATTTCCATCTCCGTCATAGACAAACCTGACCTTCTCACCGTTTGGACGGGTGATTTCATAGATGAACCTAACTGGACCGTCGTCTTTAGTCCAACTAATCACGACGTTTCCGGCAACTACCCCTCCGTTGAGATAACAAGGGTATTGGCTCCGGATCTCATCGAAGAACTTTGGGCTTAGCTCGTTGGTTGTGATCGTGCTCAGCTTCTCGTACTTCTTGACGACGAAGTTGTCCTCTTGCTGCTCTCCCTGAACGCGCACGAGATAGCCGCTGTCAGCGCTGTCCAAGTTGTCACCGGAGAGAATCTCGGACTTGGCATAGCCGCCGATGAGCAGCTGCCACTTCGCTCCGCATCCTTCTGGGATTGAGCAGTTTCTTTCAGTGTCTACGAGCACTCCAACTTTCGTCTGACCACCCTGATCCTCACCTTTGGACTTCGATGAGCAGGCCAGAAGTGTGACGGATAAACAGAGTACCGTCACTACCATAAGCAGTTTCATGATTTCCCTCCTTTTGGGTGACTATAGGTTACTACTTTAGCCTGTAAAAGTCAAATTTTCTCTGTTTTTATGTTATGCTTTTAAAGTGAAAAAGAAACTACTTTTTCTCTCAATTTTTTCGTTACTAGTAAATTCTTTTAAAAGTTGGGCTGTCAAATAAAGCGGTTTTTTTATTTGGCTTTAATTGCTATAGTTTAACCAATGGATAAAAAAGAGTTCAAAGTTCTCCTCGTTGAGGATGATGACGTTATTCGAGACGTCTACCAGCACTATTTCGAAAAAGATAACTTTTCAGTTTATGTGGCCACGACCGGACCAGACGCTATCTCTTATTCCGAGAATCAAACTTTTGATATTATCCTACTAGATGTGATTATTCCAGGCTATGATGGCTTTACAGTTCTCCGTAAGCTTAAAGAAAACGAGAAAACCGCCAGTATCCCGGTAATGGTACTCACCAATCTCGATGACGACAAATATCTTCAGAGAGCTTTGAAACTAGGTGCGAATGAATACATGATCAAAGCAAATTCCACTCCGTCTGAGATTCTTCAGCACATGAAAATTCTTTTGAAAGGTAAAAGTTAGAGGGAGAAATCGACCACTACGTTTTGGTAGATGAGTTTGAAGCTTTTCTCACTAGTGGGGACAATGTAAGCTTGATTCAACTTTGTAGTTTCCCCTGGATTAATAGTATAGAGAGTTGGGGTAGACTGCCCCTCGTAAGCTCCACTTGTGGTGTATTGATTATCTTCGCTGTCTTTCAAACGAAAGTCTGCTTGAGAATAGCTCAAAGCTTTGTCTTTGGTGTTTCTAAGAGAAACTTTCAATAAAAGGTTTGAGGTCTTGTAATACTCTGAGTCCAGATAAGCTGAATTAGTGGAAGTTCTTTGGATTACTTTTTTGCTCTCCTCTTTTTGGCTTTCATAAACTTGATCAATCTTGGCTTCTTCAAGTTTGATCGCAATTCCGTTTTTAGCGGTTCCCTCTTCCCCAAGATTTACTTCGACGACATCAGGGATTTCTTCTTTCTTGGCGACCGCTTCGTCTTTCTTTGCTACCACATCATTTTTAACACTATTTTGTCCCAAGAAGTAACTTCCAATTATTGCTGCGAGAGCCAACAAAATCCCCAAACTCAGAAAAATAAAGAATTTTGTTTTTTTGAAAGTGATAGTTTTGGGGGGTTCGGGCTTTGTGGAATCAAGATCCAAGGTCTTAGTTGATTCGGTGGGTGTAGAGCTCTCTATTGGTTTTTGCTCTTCAGTAGGCATTGCGGATATTATTGAGTAATTTTTCAAAATTGTCAATTTTTATTTTTGACAAAATATGTAGTTAGAGGTGGGATTAAGGGTCGGTTAAACTATGTTTTTCGAGCGGCTTTCTTTGTAAATATTTCTGCTGACAATCAGGAGCGCTCCAAAACCAAAGAGGAAAGCGACAATGTTAACAAGCACCCCGACTATTCCTAGCAGAGACAGGATCCAGAAAATTATTAACCCAAAAAGGAAAGTAATTATCCGCCCCAGCTTCCATTTGAAAAGATCGACTACAAATTTACCTAGCCAGATAATTGCGAAAATCCTCGCGAAATAAAGCACTATTGCGTACCAAACTCCGATAATTAGTCCAATCGGGATCCCAATGACAGTAATCAGAAAGGCAATTGCCACAATAGGGATGGCGATCCAACCAGCAATTCCAATACCCAGCGACAGCCAGTGTTTTTTCCTGATTGTTTCCTGGACTCGGTCATCCAAAGACGGGAAAAGCCAGATCAGGATAATTCCGGCCAGTAAAAGTGCTAGGAAATCGACAATTCTTATAAAAAGAGAGATACCTTTTACTGCTGCCGCGATTTCACCAGCTGAAGGTAGGGAGACAAAACTTTTGTTAGTAGAAACTGCGATCGGTTCTTTTTTCGTAACCTTACCGCCAACTTTTGCACCTTTGGCCATGGAGACTTTATCTTTACTCCAGTAAGTCAGATTTCCGGTTATGTCTGCTTTACTACCCAAATGAAACATTCCTACCGCGGCATCAACATTTCCACCAACTTTATTATTAATTGTTAAATTACCTGACCCGACTCTAATGTTGGCAGAAACAGGACCATTGATAGTTAGATTCCCTACTCCTCCAACGACTGATCCGCCTATTGTTCCACTTGAAGTAACCTCGACATTTCCTCCTAGGACGGTCAAGTTGTGGTCAACTTTATTAGAAATTGTCACGGTCCCGCCAGCGACTCTCACGTCCCCCGTCACTTCCCCGTCAATCGAAACCTGGCCACCGGCAACTAGGAAATCGCCGTTGATTTTCCCATCAAAGGTTACCTGTCCACCAGCGGAGTAGACGTCACCATTCACTGTCCCCGAGATTTCGTTTCGTTGCCCGGCCGTGAAGTAATCACCTGTGAAGGTTTCCCCCGCCGGTAGAGTGTTTTCTTTTTCAGTATTTACTGGTGCCGGGGTTTGAGTCTCGGTGTCTTGGGCGTGGACAACTGGGGCTATCGAAAGTAGAGGAAATAAAGCTAGTGTCAGAAGTAACTTCTTCATCAAGCCAATAGTATTACTTATAAAAACTGCTGTCAAGAGATTATTTCATTTATCTCGTTGATAATTCTGATATTGCCTGTTCGATGAGCTTAGTAATCAATCATCTTATAGAAAACAAAAATCCCCCAACTTCTTGGAGGATCTTTGGTGTTCAAAGGTAATGAGTAAGCCAGATTCTGTTTCTCGATGGAAATCTATCTAAAGCTGATCAAATTGGTCAACCTTCCCGCCTATTCGGCGGATGCCCTCGACTTCGGTACTCGACAAGCAGTCTAGTAGCGTACCAATCGGAGGTTACACCAGGGCGGATTGCCCGTTTCATTCTTGACTCTAAAACTAGGAATCAAGACTCGTCTCTGTTGCTCTCGAAGACTGTTGATTCAGTCTCCGTGTTGCCAAATACTCTAGTTAAATCTTTGGCAACCACGAGGCCTTTCGGCTAGCTACTTGCGTAGCTTCCCCTGCTTTGTGGTGTCTGGACTTTCCTCTCTTACTAAAAGTAAAAGTATCCATCCTTCTACCTTTGAACGAGGAGTATTTTAGCACAAATGACGCTATTTTTCAAGCTCTAGAGCAAGCTGTTGTTGTTTAAGAGCCAAAGAATAAGGCATAATTTAGTTAATGGCTGAGCTCATTATTTTCGTTATTGCTCTCTTTGCTGCTATCCGGGGAGCGGATTGGCTTGGCAAAGCTTCGATAACGGTTGCAAAGAATTATAATGTCCCCCCTTTTGTCATTGGAGCGACTCTTGTTTCTTTGGCGACGACTCTTCCGGAGCTGACAATTGCTTTCTTTTCTGGAAATGTCAGCAAAAATCCTCTTTATGGTTTGGGGGCAGTGCTGGGCTCGCCAATAATCAATCTTGGCTTGATTTTAGGAATATTATTTATTGTTAGCCAGACCCGCCCAGCGCTGGGCTACTACTCCCGCTCGGTAAATATTTTTATCCTGCTTTCGGTTGCGCTGTTCCTTGTTTCACTTTACCGACCCATTGGTGGGATTGTCAGTGTGATCTTAATTCTTTCCGGGTTTGCCTACCTCTTTTTAGAATTTACCATCAACCAGAGACAACCAAGTTTTTTTGAAAATTTAGAAAATCGGTTCGAAAAATTTATTAGTTTCTTCCACCTTGCGGGAGACAAAACACTAGTTTTGGAATTTGTTGCCGGAGCAATGCTTTTGGCCGTCGGGTGTAAATTTCTTGTTGATTCTGGAGTCGCGCTTGCCAATTCTTTTGGGGTTCATGATTTTTATATTTCTACCATGGTCTTGGCGATTGGGACTTCTCTGCCTGAGTTGTTTACAATGATAAATTCAGTCATGAAAAAAAGAGTTGGGCTTTCCGCAGGCAATCTGATCGGCGCTTCGGTGATTGATATTACGATTGGGGTTGGACTAGCTACTCTGACTATCCCCACGACTATCCCTCTTCCTTACGCACTGCTTTTCTTTGTGACCATTATCGCTTTGGGAATTACCTGTTTGATTGCCCTCTTCCGAAATATCTCACTTACTTTAGTGGGGGGTTTGCTAGTTTCTTTTGCAGTTAGTTTTATAATTCTTCTGACGATTAAGGAATTTGTCAGCTTTTAGAGTGGTCAACCAGGTCAACGATAATTAGCTGAATGATCGCCGCCACTGGGACTGAAAGCATCGCTCCGACTACTCCAAACAAATTCGCCCCAACTAAAATAGCGACTATTGTCAAAAGAGGATTGATCCCGATCACCCCTTGCATGATTTTTGGAACCAGTAGGTTGTTTTCGATTTGTTGTATCAATACATAGAGAACGACTACTCCCAGAGCAACTATCGGTGAAATTGTAAAAGTAATTATCACCGCCGGAATTGCCGAGAGGATCGGACCGATCACCGGCACTGCCTCCAATAATCCCGCTAGCACCGCCAGTGGCAGAGCGTATTCAACTTTTAATAAAGTCAAACCAACAAAAGTCATCACAAAAATGATAAACATGAGGAGTAGCTCACCTTTGAGCCAACCTCCCAACTGGTATTCAACTTTGTGGGCAAGGTTGGTGACTCTCTCTTTGGGTAACTGAGGGAAAAGTCGAAAAACATTATTTTTTATTTGATCTCTTTCAATCAACATATAGAAACTCAAAACTGCAACTGTGAAAAAACTCAATATCACGTTTATCGCGTTGAAAAAGAAACTAACTGAGTTTGAAATGATCGAGTCGATCCGTGCACTGATTAATTTCGCGACACTTTCGCTAGAGATTATCGGTAGATTGTTTCTTACAGAAAATCCGTTTATTTCATCAATAAATCTCGGCATTTGGTAAATGAAGTTGCGCATCTGTGCTACCAACGGGGGAAGAATCAAAAAAATCAGAATTCCGAAAAAGCCAATCAAAATCAGGTAGGAGATGATGGAGGCAATACTTTTATTGACTCCGCGTTTGTGAAGAGCGTCTGAGAGCTGGGCAAAGCCGGTCATTAAAATATAGGAAACAAGGATAGAAATGAGGATAAAGCGAATTTTCCACGCTAAAACTAAGAGCAGCAGAAAACCAACAATCTTGAGCACACTACGAAAAGAAATTTCGACTGCGGCAGGCGGCTCTTGCATAAATTAATTAGCTTTTTCCCAGAAGTATTCTAGCAGAACTTTGCCAGAAACAGCAAAGGGCACTCCGAGTACGAAACCGATCGGTCCGGCGATTGCGCCACCTATCAAAACCGACATTAGAACTAGGAGCGGGTGGATTCGAGTGAGTCTTCCCAAAACTTGCGGGATGACAAAATAGTCTTCAAATTGTCGAAAGACAAAATAAACAATGACGATGATAAGAGAGAGCATCACTGGATCGAGTCCCCAATTATTACTTCCAGTAATAAATGCAACTCCCGCCACAATTGTAGTAGCGATGATTGGTCCAGCAAAGGGGATCAGTTCTAAAAATCCGGTTAGTATACCCAGCACAATCGCAAACTTCACCCCCATGATTGTTAGGAAAATAGTGCTAACTGTTGCCATCAAAAGAATTAGGATGATCTGTCCGCGCAAGTAACCTCCGAGAACAACATTGATCCGACGACCAACCTCTTGGATTTCTTTTTCGCTTTCTTTAGAAAATTTCCTGCCGACTGCTTCAAAAAGTATTTTGCCGTCCTTTAGTAAGTAAAAAGCTACTACCCAAAAAATTAGAAAACGAAGCCCGTAACGCACTACTTCGGAGAAAACCGGAAAGAGAGAACCTTGAAAATGGGCAATTGAGTGGACTGTTGTCTTCAAACTTTCCTCAACAATAGGCTTGAGTCCAAAGTGCTGCCCGGCGATCACAATATCAGGTAAGTTTTGGAAGGTCTGTGTCCCTAGAGAGTTGATTTCATTAATCTCGGCGGTTAGGTCTCTGGTTTCATTTACCGCCGCGGAAAAAACCCAAACGAAGAAAAATACGGCTAGTACAAAAAAGCTGAGGTAGAGGAGGATTATCGACCAAATTCTGGGAATTTTTACCCGATGCTCTAGATAATCCACCAGGGGAGAAAAAATATAGGCAAAGATCCCCGCGAGGATAAAAGGCATCAGGATTGAGCGCGCCAAATACAAAATAAATAAGATTACCCCAAGGGCAATAAAAAATAAAGTTTTTCTTGAAATCATTTCTTGAGCCACTCTGCTACTAAATCTTCTGTATCCTCTACTAAATTATCGCTCTTTATCTCGTACCAGTAAATAGAGCTATCTCGTTTGAACCAAGTCAGCTGACGGCGGATGTAGCCGTGGTAGTCAAACTTGATCCTTTGCTTAGCCTCCTCTGAACCTAAGCTTCCTTTTATATATGCAGCTACTTGGCGATAACCAAGAGAAGTCATTGCTGGCAAGTTGGGGGAATAATCTTTGAGCAATTTCTTTACTTCTTCAACAAAACCTTCCTCAAACCATTGTTCAACTCTCTTGTCGTTACGAGAATAAAGCTCTTCCCGATCTGATGTTAACCCAACTTTAAGAATATCAAAGTCTACTTTGTATTTTGATCGCAATTTCGAAAAAGGCTCACCGCTTTGGTGGAAAACTTCCAAAGCGCGAACGACTCTGCGCTTGTTGTTTTTATCTACTGCTTCAAAATAGTCTGGATCGACTTTTTCCAATTCTGAAAGCAGATCGGGTAACTCTCGGCTTTCCAGCTTGCCGCGTAATTTTTGATCTGGGGGAAATTTAGGAATATTCAATCCTTCCGTCACTGCTTGAATATACAAACCCGTTCCACCGACGAGAATTGGAAGTTTTCCTGTTGAGTGAATCTCATTGATTTTTTCTAAGGCTAGTTGCTGGTACTCGGCCAAAGAAAATTTCTCGTTTGGTTTTCTGATATCGTAAAGGTGAATCGGAGTACCATTGACCACCCAACCGCCTTTTGGTCTTGCTCCTTTGCCAGTACCAATATCCATACCAGTGTAAACTTGTCGGCTATCAGCACTGACTAGTTCACCATCAAATTTCTTGGCCAAAGTAAGAGCGAGGTCGGTTTTCCCAGTCCCAGTCGGACCACAAATCACTAATAATTTCTGCATAACAACAAGTCTAGCACATTAGATAAAAAGACAGCCCGCCTATAATACAAGACGGGCTGATTACGGTCGTATTTTTCACAGATCTTCTCTCGATTTTGCCTCA
>DATIHF010000043.1:0-10096 GCA_035480955.1 Saccharimonadales bacterium (SeqCode)
TTCCACTCTCGCCAAGGAGTTCCCAAGACAGAAGGTCCGATCACATAGTCTGCTTCGACATCATCAAACCCAATCTTTTTGAGTAGGTCTTCGAGCGCTTCGCCAAAAGCTAACTGCCTGACTCGGTTTTTTTCCTCTTCAGCTATTTCCTCTTTGATTATCTTAGAGAGGGCAGTAACCCTATCAAGGGAGGCTTCAAAATCTCGCGCGATTTGAAGTTTTTCCTCTGAATAGAGGGGCCTTCCTGTTTGAAGTCTGCGTTTGAGGAAAATCCTCAGCTCGCCCTTGGGAGCACCCTTCATGACTCCTCCTCCTTTCGAAGAGCGATTTTACCAAATTACTATAAGTACATCAACAAAGAAAAGACCCGCAAGGATTAGCTTCCTTTTGGGTCTCATTGTTCTGATCTCTTCACTACTTGTGACCAGTCATAATAATTTTTTGTAAGTCTATCGAAAACATCCAGATACTTTCTTCCGTCTTTCGTTTTCTTGCTGAGAAAAAAGAGGACTCTCCTGACTCTAACTACTTGAGCACCGCTCCAACCAGGTTGTGTCCAATCTCTCCAACGAGCACTCATCACCGATGGACCAACGAGCGCGTCGGCTTGGGCATCGTCAAAACCCATTGTTTTGAAAAGATGTTCCAGTCTGACGCCAAACTCTAGGCCTTCGATCTCTGACAAGTCAGCCTCGTGCCGCTCTCTTTTTATTTTTAGCACCAAATCTCGGATCGTCTCCTCAGTGGTCTGGTAATCTCTCGCAATTTTTTCCTGATCGCGTCTCGTCAAGGTCTTACCGCTGATGATTGTTGCTCTCAGGAAACCTTCCATCACCATCAGAGCCATGCCCCACCTCCTTTTCCAAAGCTGATTTTAGCAAAATTACTAATGGTGCCACAACATTCGAGCGAACCCTTTTTCTCCTCGTGTGATACAATTTTGGGCAATGATTTTGAAAATTACAAAAAAAGCAGACCCCGTCTGGAAGAAAAAATTTGTTGACGTCGCTGGCTCTACGCAAATCGAGAAGCTAGTTGAGGACATGAAAGAAACTCTGGAGTTTACTCAAGGGGTGGGTCTGGCCGCTCCGCAGGTGGGCTATCCTTACCGACTCTTTATCGTTGATTATGCAGATTTGAAAGAAGTCTTCCTCAATCCAAAGATAGTTTCAAAAAACACGGCGAAAGACTATGTCGAGGAAGGCTGTCTCTCGATTCCCGGTTATCGTGGTCTGGTCGAGCGTCCCACTGAGCTGACGATCCAATACACGACTTTAGACGGAAAGGCTCAGGAAGCGAAAGTTTCTGGTTTTTACGCCCGTATCATCCAACATGAGTACGACCATCTCAACGGGACTTTTTACATCGATCACATCAAAAAGCCCAAGCATCTTTACAGTTTCGACCCGATCCGCATCGTTTACTTTGGCACGAATGATTTCAATATACCTTCTGCTAACATCCTCAAAAGTATCATCGGTCTTTCGATGGTCGGAGATTACACGATTCCTTTGGTGGTCACCTCTCCAGATGGGCAAACTCGCAAAGGTCCCAAACCTTCGCCAGTAAAATCTTTAGCAAAAGAATGGGGAATCCCAGTGCTGACTCCCGAAAGACTGGCAAAAAAGGTTGGCGACACTTTCACTCTTACTAATAATGAAGTCTACGCTCAAATCAAAAAAGCTAAGCCTGATTTGCTGGTGCTCGCTTCCTACGGAAAGATATTGCCGAAAGAAATACTAGATTTGCCAAAATTTGCCCCGATCAATATCCACCCTTCCTTGCTTCCCAAATACCGAGGTACTTCACCGATCCAAACTGCAATCCTCAAAGGTGACAAAGCAACTGGCGTGACGATCATGAAAATGAATGAAAAAATGGATGAGGGCGACATCTATATCAAAGGCCGCTATGAGATGAGGGGTAGCGAAACAGCGGAAACTCTTTCTGAAACTCTTTCAAAACTGGGCAAAGACCTGCTCCACCACACCATCCACTATCTGGTGCTGAAAAAAATAAAAACCCGCCCACAAGATCACTCCAAGGCGACTTATACGAAAATAATTAAAAAAGAAGACGGAAAAGTGGATTTCGCCAAACCACCAAAAAATCTGGAAAGAATGATCAGAGCCTATCACCCTTGGCCGGGAGTTTGGGGAGATTACAACGGAAAAATGTTAAAACTTCTTCCCGGGAAAATGGTGCAACTAGAAGGCAAAAACCCTGTTAGTTTAAAGAACTTCAAATCTGGACACAAAGATTTTACTTTGGATTGGTAGTTCTCTTGATTGGTTTGTGAACTTTACCTTTGAACCAATCGGCTGTGCGATAACCAGGTTTTTTGGGCGGTTTCTTTCCCATAAATTTATTCTAACAAAAAAGCGCCAGATCACTCCGACGCTGTTTAACCTAAATAATTTCACATTCCCCGCCGATAACGTGGTTTACGGTAGTGCGCACCACTGGTGGCATCGTGTACTGCTCGATCCCAAACCTGTTTTGGAATAGAGTTCGTGTTCTCGATGGGTTCTGGTTCTCTCATTTTTCGCAAGAGATCTCTCCTGCCCCAATCGTTGGGTACATCTCCGTTGAAGATTATACCGAGCGCATCAGCGATCGCTAGCACATCGGCAACTCCAAACAGACAGCGGATCATCACCTGATTTGGTGTTTCGCGAAGAATATGATCGATCTTGCGAAAATTTCCTTCTTCCAATTTCTCCAGCAGGGAAACCTCAAGATTTAAGTCTCTGATCGAGTTTTCTCTCGGACTGGGACGCTTTGCGACTCGTCGATAGGCCATAGCCTCCTCCTTACGAGAAATCACGGCTATTTTAAACTTTTATTGGCTGGAAAGCAAATTCAGGAGGTTGCGACTGCTGGTTCTGTATTTGGGGAAGTGGGCTTGGCAGCGGGTTTTTCGGAAACTTTGTTGTAAGGAAATTGAGCACGAACAATACGAGTACACTTGGTGCAGAGGCGCATGGTTTTGTTCTTCCCGTTTACTTTGACTGTAATGACGTGAAGATTGGGCAAGCTTCTCTTTTTTGTGCGGATATGGGAGTGGGAAACACTCATCCCTACCTGCAAACTTTTTTGACAACGATCACAGAGGTACATAAAAATAACTCAAAACTAAAAGGTCAAAATCCAAAACTTTAATGATTAGTTTTGAGCTGCTACAATATAGCAGATTAATAATTTTTAAGCAATGCTAACTGGTTTTGGTCCCATGGACATTTTTTTCAATCTACTCATATCAATGGGGGTTTTGTGGTTTTCGATCTCGATTCATGAGGCCGCCCACGCTTGGACCGCTCTACAGCTCGGAGACCCAACCGCGAAATACGAAGGCCGAGTCAGCCTCAATCCTCTTGACCATATTGATCCAATCGGAACAGTATTGCTACCTTTGATAATGTATATTACCCACCTGCCAATGTTTGGCTGGGCCAAACCCACACCATTCAACCCTTGGAATTTGAAAAATCCCAAGAGAGACGCCGCTCTGATTTCTTTTGCCGGGCCAGTGTCCAATCTTTTGATTGCGATCGTTTTCTCAATAATTTTTCGTCTTCTCCATCCAGGTGGAAATATTCTCGGCTTAGTACTCTTTAATATTGTTTATCTCAACGTTGTCTTGGCAATTTTCAATCTGATCCCGATCCACCCGCTTGATGGTTTCAAAGTTGTCGGTGGCTTTTTACCAAAAAATACTTACCTGCGCTGGTTGGAATTTGAACGTTTCGGACCATATTTCCTCATTCTAGTTTTCTTTTTTGGTGGAAGTCTCATCCAATCTATTGTAAATCCAGTCATGCAGTTACTTCTAGGCTGATGGCACGCTTGTTTGTTGCAGATGGGATGGCGATCTGTTAAAAATTAGTTGGCAAACAAAATTGCCTTAGCCCTTTAGAAAGCTTGTTCACCGTTTCTTAACACCTTAATGAGATGGTTGCTCGTGCTCCTCTGACGATAAGTCTAAGATTGCAGGGCAATCAAACATTTTAAATGATTGAGAAGGAATTGCTGGGCAGGATACTAGCTAAAGGGCAGAAATAAAATCTCTGCAACTTGCCCGAGACTCTGGATATTCAGAGTCTTTTGCGTTTTTAAATAGGAGGATTAAAGTTGGTCGCCGGCCCTGGAGGCATCAAATTATCTGGATGAGGCCCTTTTTTCCTGAAGTAGAAGAATCCCACGATGGCAAGTGCGATCAAACCCCCGATAATCATCGCCAAACCCAAAGTCCGATAGGCTCTCGCTTGAGCCGTAAAACGCGTACTGAAAGTTTGGTTTTGACTGTAAGAAGTGTTGGCAGCTCGGTCAGAAGAAAAAACCTGGAAATCATAGGTCGTATTGGGCTTGAGGTTTTGTGAACTCAAGGTTACTTTGTGATCGGTCACAAAATCCGCTGAACCGTCGTGAAACTGATACTGCTCACTTTCTCCATAAGAGACATTTGAAGTCGTCTCTTCGTCAGTCTGCCACTGTATCACGACATCACTTTCAGAATTTACGGTTACCTTGATCGCAGTGATGGTCGGCGCAGTCGTATCTGTCCCAGTGAAAGTATTGCCCGCTTGCGCTTGCCCACCACCAGAGGTCGGCGGCGGTGGCGGTTGGGTGCTCCCTCCGCTACTACCACCGCTTGTCGGTGGAGGTGGAGGGGGTTTAGTCCCGGTTGGTGGAGGTGGGGGCGGCGGTGGATTGCCACCCGTTGGCGGAGGCGGAGGTGGTTGAACCGGGCTGGTAAGTGTATAAGTTCCACCATTACTTGTTGTTGTAGCTGGAGCCCCAGCGTTTGGTGGATCAAAATAGTAGACAACGGAACTACCATTAAAGGACAGGCTAGTAGTTCCAGATCCAACTAAGGCTTTAAAAGTCACTTTCCCAAATAAAAAATCACCTTGGACTGGTGTAGGAGGTGTGGGAGGATTATTCCCTCCGGGGATATATTGTATCGCGGTTACAGTACCATTACCACCGGAAGAGCCAATGAGAGATGTGAGAGGTGAGGAAGAGATCGTATAATTTTCAAATTGTAATTTACTTTTATCATATTGCAGAGTCATATCTGCAGTAGCAGTCCGGATTCCTTCGGTATCAATACGAACATCCAGGGTTATGGAGTTATCTAGTTGGACACTACCGGAGGTTGGATATGTATAAAATCTTGCTGCGTTAGCTTTGACCGAACCAAAAACTAAACCAACAAGACTGAAGCTGAGAAAAAAGATGGCAATCGACAGAAGTCTTTTCATTTATTTCGACCACTTTGAGATCAATAAACTAACGTCAGAGTCATTGACTACTCCGTCACCGTTGAGGTCAGCACTGTTGGCACCTGTTTTGCCTTTATTTACTAGCAAAATTGAAAGATCAGCACTGTTTACCAGTCCATCTTGATTAATGTCCTCTTTGACTGCTTCGGTATTGCTTGGCGTTTGTTTATCAACACAATCTTTTTCACAAACAGTGGCCGCCTTGGTCTCTTTGCTAGACTCGGCGGTATTCAAAACAACATAAGTAGTGAGCGGGATGGAAATAAGAAGAAAAACAGTTACGGCTACTAAAAACCCTTTTGATTTTAAGAATTTCATCGCAAATTTATTATAACCTAAAATGGAATCAAAGTAGAGTCTACTTTAGGTACCCCAACGTGAGATCAAAAGAGCCAAGTCAGCTGAGCTAACTTTACCGTCGTTAGTAATATCAGCTCTTAGATCGGTTGAACTACCCCAAGTAGCGATCAAAATTGCCAAGTCTTGGGAATTGACCGCGAAGTCACCGTTGATGTCACCAAGTTTTGGTGGGTTTTTGGTAGTAGCTGAGGCCGTGTTTGAGTCAGTCGTATTTGGAACTGTCATTGCATCTTTGGCTCTGATTACGTAGCTGTAAGGAGTCGCCGCTGAAAGTCCAGTGTCTGCAAAAGTGGTGGTTGAAAGTGAGGTGCTGTTTACTTTCGTCCCGCTGCGGTAAACATCGTAGGTTACTGGCGGGGTTTGTGCATCTGTACTAGCGGTCCAGGAGAGATCAATCTCGCTCTGGCTAATCACCGAAGTTGTCAGAGTCGGAGCGCTTGGACCTTGATTGTCTACGGTCACACTTTGTGTTGCTGGGGTGGAGTTGCCAGCTTTATCGAAAGCGGTTGCGGTGATGGTGTGGCTGGCGTTAGTGGCCGTGGTTGTGTCCCAAACGTATTGGTAAGGCGAGGAGTTGTCAGTGGTTGTCGCCCCGCTGTCAATTTTAAAATCAATGTGGTCGAGATTGGTATCAGTTGCGGTTGCTGAGAGGGTAACAGTACCGTTCACTTTGGCAGGAGAAGTGATCGTGACTGCAGTCGGGGCAGCATTATCAACCGTAAAAGTGACCGTCGCAGTCGGGCAAGCCGTCGTACAGTTAGCATCAAAAGCTTTGGCAGTGAGAGTATGGGAAGCGTTGGTCAAAGTTGTGGTGTTCAAAGAATAGGTGTAGTTGCTGGTCCCAGGGTCTGGCGTGGTATCAGAGGTGATTGTCCCCCCATCGACTGAGAAATCAACTCGAGTAACTCCCAAATTGTCAGTTGCACTAGCAATAGCCGAAATTGTTCCTTTTTGGAAAGAACTGGCTGCGGGTGAGGTGATGCTGATTGTTGGAGGGGTATCAACAATCGTGTAATTTCCACCAGTTCGAGTACTGGTCTCATCTCCTCCGGATGAACCATAAACCACTGAGGTAGCTCCAACGTTTACTGCCGTCGCACCTGCGACAGTTTTTGCCTTGAAATGAAGGGTCGCGATCAATTTATCTCCAGTTAGAAAGGCAGGACAAGGTGGGGTGACACCGTTTGGACACGTCGTTGGTTGAGGGACGAAGCGGACAATATTTACTGTACCAGCGTTGACCGAGGGAGCAACTGCGTCAGAAGTAAAGTTAGAGGTACTGGCCGCGTCAATATTGGCAGTCGTCAGATCTAGTTTGGTTGTGTCGTAAGTGAGAGTAATGTCAGCGGTTGTCACCTGAGTGGTGTTACTGTTTTCGCGAACTTGAACATCGAGATTTCCGTTGACGTTTACATTGGCAGTGGCTGGCTGAAGATAGATTGCCGTGGTGTTGGCCGCATGAGAAGAAGGCTCTCGGGTACTATTTAAGGAAATGACAGTCAGAGGAATGGCGATGAGAACAAAAACAATTACAAAGAGGGCGATTAAGTTTTTCGGATCTTTAAAGCTAAAATCGTTCATTCTGGCAGGGTAGATAAGTACTATATAAAGTTTAGTTTAAAATCTCAGAACTTGTCAAATATTTCTAAGTGCCCCAATGAGAAATCAACAAAGCCAGGTCACCTGAACCTATTTTCCCATCATTATTAATATCCGCTCTTAGATCGGTTGAGCTCCCCCAAGTTGAAATCAGAAGTGCCAGATCAGCACTATTGACTGCTCCATCATGGTTAATATCACCTGGCTTTGGAGAACCTGAGGTAGGCGGAGTGATTCTTACCAAACTAGCATGTGATCCCTCCCATGCAGTAAATTTCTGCCAATCAATCGTAAGACCATCTCCGCCCCAATAACTCCAAGGCCAATAACCTGCATAGCCGTTGTTCAAAACTTTAGTCTCGCAATCCCCACCACAACTGGCAGCATGATCATCACTTTCACCCACAACTAGTGGTTTGTCCAAATTGAGCGCTGCTGCGCTCTGAGTCATCGGAGACCAAGTCGTCACCCCCAGTGTCGGGTCATTAGTAGTGCAGCAATCCATCCAGGTATAGTAGTGGGTTTGGTAGTAATCAAGATTCAAAGCGGGTAAACCCTTGCTGGTGGCAAAAGAATTTGTCCAAATTTTATTCCATTTCAAGGTGGCTGATCCCACGGTAACTAAAGATTTTGTTTTTGAATGAACTAAGTTGGAAAATTGTGACCCATATGACCAAAACTGCTGCATCGTGACCGGCACCAAACCACTATTCACCGCGGGCTGAGGAATATCAGAAATAGACCACTCCGGCTCATTCATTGCTTCCCAGGAAAAAATGTAGGGCTCGTTTGAGTATCGTGTCATGATCGGGTTGACTACATTATTGATCAAAGAGGTCATCTTCGTTGTATCAGTAAAAACATTTGTATGCCCACCAGCAATCACTCCAGAACCTAAATTGGCTGGGTTATTAAAAAAACTAAAGTCGAGAAAAACAAGATTCAGATAGATATTATTTTTCTTGGCAATTGCCACTGCCGCATCAATATTTTGGAATACCGATGAATCAATCCCTGTCGGTGTCCCCGATGGATCAAAAACAATCCCAGCTCGTCCATCACCAAACACCCACCAACGTACAACATGAACACCTTTGTTTTTAAAGTCAGTGAAAGCACTGTTGTAGGGCCCTGAACCAGTGTCTGTGTGTACTCCATAGTCTCCAAAGCCGTTTTTGCCAAAATCATTTGCATAGGAAGACCAGGGGTAATTGGTCCCAAGCAAAAAATAATTATTTCCGTTGACTGAGATCGTATTGGGTGTTGCGGCGTGGGTGCGATTATCCCGCTGGTTAAGACTAGTTAAGACAGTTAGAGGAATAAGAGCAAACAGAAGGAAGGTTAAGATAAGCCAAAATTTTTTGGGTAATAATTGCTTTTGAGCAGCCACAAGCTAATTATGAGGTGAAATCAACTCTTGGTCAAATTGTCTAACTTCCCCATCTTGCAATCAGAGTCGCTAAATCAACGGAACTAACTATTCCATCAAAATTGATATCGGCTCTCAGGTCAGAGGTGCTACCCCAGGTCGTAATGAGAATTGCCAAATCTTGGCTATTGACCACCCCATCCGTGTTGATATCTCCTTGTTTAGCATAATTTGTATAAACAAGCTTCTCGGCTTTTGCTTTGGCGCTATCCCAATCTCCGTAAAAATCCCACCAGTTGGTCACTCCGCCTATATTATTGTTTCGGCCAGGCATGTTTTGCCAACGCCAAACATGAAAACCAATCTCATTACAGCCCCAAGCACTGCAGCTGAGAAACTCTTTTTGCCCAGCCCCGTCAGGCCGCCAATTTTGACAATCAGTCCAGACCGAGCGGGTGTCATTGTAAATATAGTCGGTTGAAGTATTAGGCGGCACGTGAGTCCAGCCACAACGGTGGAAATTGGCTCCTGACCCATCATTGCTTGCATAAGTTGCAAAAGGACCGATAAATAAATTTTCCATGGTGGTGTTATCAATATTTTTCATCAGTACCTCGATCTGGTGGCCGTGGTTATGGGCAGCTTCTGTGGCGGTGCGGCTATAGTTGTATTCGTAAACGGTGTAGCTTTTTGAGCAAACGGGCAAGTCAGCTGAGCGTGAACTATTGCTGACATCTCCGTAAGGACCGGCCATGTTTGATTCAATTGGTGCAGTATTGCCAGCTTGATACATATAAACCCAGACTTCTTTAACTCCTTGGTTTTGAACGTAGTTACAAATACTTGCTACCCCAATTGAAGAATCAGAGAAGATTTTGAAGTGATCTGGGAAAGGAGCGAATTGCGCGGAAACAGGGATTGGCTGTAGAAATTCTTTTTGGTCAACAGTCGTAAAATTCAAGGCTGGCAAAGCGTTGGGATTTTTATAACCTTGATATTTACTCCCGTCCTGCAAGGCTGTTTTAACCTGAGAAGTGATCAGATCTACCTTGGTCCTGACATTGGCAATGCTCGAGGTATAGCCGGTAACCGACGAGTCAAGATTCACCCCATCTTTAGTCGGAAAATAACTGAGGACCAAAATCGGAATTGTGTAGCTGGTATTTGTATTGATTACTACTGGGGTAGCGGCTTTAGTTTCTCGGTTGGGGCTTTTTTGAAGCAGATAAACCGTCAGTGGGACGCTTAAAAAGATAATTAAAACTCCAAGCAGCAAAAAAAGGTTTTTGTATCTGGAAAAATTTAGTTTGATGGTGGCAGGCATTCAAACTTAATTATCTAGGAATTTCTCTTACTCGTCAAACCTATTGAAGAACAAAACTAAGGCTGATATAATCTCCACCGTGCCGACATGGCTCAGTGGTAGAGCGCGTTCTTGGTAAGAACGAGGTCCTGGGTTCGATCCCCAGTGTCGGCTCCATAA
>DATIHF010000044.1:0-10273 GCA_035480955.1 Saccharimonadales bacterium (SeqCode)
AGAAACATTGGCGTCAAAGCGCATCCCTGCTTTTTCCATATCGACATCTGCTACCCCAATGTAGCGGCAAATCTGGTGAATTTTTTTCGCGTAGGCTTTGGCTTCCTCGGCCGAGCTAATGTCAGGTTCGGAGACTATTTCCAGTAGAGGGACACTGCTGCGGTTGAAATCAATCAAACTAACTTTTTCTCCACCGGCAGTTGCGTGAATTAGTTTTCCCGTGTCTTCTTCCATGTGAGCACGATTAATGCGGATTTTTTTCTCTCCGACCTTTACCCAGCCTTCGACATTGATTGGCTGATCAAACTGGGAAATTTGGTAACCTTTGGGCAAGTCTGGGTAAAAATAGCTCTTGCGGTCAAATTTATTTTCCAGGTTAATCTTGCAATTGAGGGCAAGTCCCACCTTGATCGAGTTTTCAATTGCTTTTTGATTGGGAACCGGCAGGGCTCCTGGCAAACCTAAACAAGTTGGGCAAACATGGGAGTTTGGCTCTTCACCAAAATACTCCGCCGAGCTCGTGCAGAACATTTTGCTCTTGGTTTTTAGCTGAACGTGGATTTCTAGGCCAATAACGGTTTGGTAATCACTCATAAAGCTCCCAAATGAACTAAGCCAGCCTTAAATTTTTCCAAAACCTCAGTCGCAGTCGCGGTGTAGAGTTCAAAATTAACATTGTGGACCAGCTCATTCCTAGTTTTGTGAGCAAACCAAAGACCATCATAAATTTCGTAGTTACCGACGAACTTATCTTTCGCCCTTTTCAAGCGCTCTCCAGTTGAGTTTAAGCTCGGGTACATTTTTGACAAAACAAACTCCAAAATTTTGTCAGCGTCAATCACTGCCGAGCGATAATTTGAAGGTTTGCCCAAAGAAGCTTGCTCTTCCACGCCTTTCCAGCGGTCAGAGGCGGTTTGCCGATCCAACAAGGTTAGATGGCCTTCCGCAACATAGTTTGGTCCTTTAAAAAGGTTGGCAAGCCAGCCCATCTAAAAACCCTCCGCTTTCTTCTCAAAATATTTAGTTTCCTGCTCAAAAGCAAAGGCAGCTTTGAAAAGTTCCTCTTCTTGCCAATGATTGGCGGTTATTTGTAACCCAACTGGAAGTTTGCCAACAAAGCCAGAGGGAATTGAAATTGCCGGTAGTCCGGCCAAATTTTGTGGAACCGTGAAAATATCACAGAGATACATCTGCAGCGGGTCATCAATCTTTTCCCCAAACTTGAAGGGCAAAACCGGCGAGGTCGGCCCAAGTATAAAATCAACTTTTTTGAAAGCATCTTGGAAATCTTCGGCAATCAGACGGCGGACTTTCGCCGCTTTCAAGTAATACGCGTCGTAATAACCGGAGGAGAGAGAATAAGTTCCCAGCATGATTCTTCTTTTCACTTCTGGACCGAAATGATCTCTACTCTTACCAAAGCGTATTCCTTCGTAACGGGAGAGGTTGGTACTCACTTCTGAGCTCATCACCAGGTAGTAGACACTAACCGCTTGTTCACTTCTTGGCAGGCTGATATCAACGACTTCTCCACCGAGTTTTTCGATTGTTTTTAGAGCTTTTTTAAAGATCTCGGCCACTTCTTTATCAACCCCCTCGTTCAAATATTCTCTCACTACCCCAAACTTTTTTCCTTTGACACCCTCCCAGAGATTCTTTGAGTAGTCAGGCAATTCTTTCTTAAATGAAGTAGCGTCTTTTGGATCGTAGCCGGCAATGATGTTGAGCACCAAAGCGCTATCCTCTACTGTTTGCGTGATTGGCCCGGCCTGATCAAGAGAGTTTCCCATCGGGATTAATCCGTAACGGCTGACTCTGCCGTAGGTGGGTTTCAGACCGACGACATTGCAAAATGAAGCTGGCTGGCGAATACTCCCGCCGGTGTCCGTCCCAATTGAAAACGGAACTAAACCAGCGGCAACTGCAGCCGCCGACCCACCGCTACTACCACCAGGAACTCGAGTGAGGTCATAAGGATTTTTTGTTTTTTGATAAGCAGAGTTTTCCGTCGACCCACCCATGGCAAATTCATCACAATTGTTTTTTCCAAGCAAAACCCCTTTTACCGAGAGTAAACGGTCGTAAACCGTGGAGTTGTAAGGAGGAACAAAATCTTCGAGGATTTTTGAAGAGGCGGTCGTGGCTACATCCTTGGTAACAATGATGTCTTTCAACCCGTAAGGAACTCCGGTCAACCAGCAAACTTCTTTATCAACCGCCCTTAAATTGTCAGCTGACTTCGCCTGCTCGAGAGCAATTTCCTCGCTAAAGCTCAAAAATGAGGCTAGTTCTTGATCTTTTTCCTTTGCTACTCTGAGTGTTTCACGGGTGAGCTCGACACTGGAAATTTCTTTGTTATTCAAACTTTTTTCTATTTCGCGTATTGTCTTCATGTCTGATCGAGAATTTGTTTAACCTTGAAAAAGCCGTTGTGGGTTTCTTTGGCATTTTTTAGAACTTGATCTTGGGACAACGAAGGCTCTGTGATGTCTTCTCTAGTACTGTTTACCAAACCAGAAGCGTTGAGGAGTGGTTCTACTTTTTCAGTATCAACTTTGTTCAGCTGCTCGACATTGTAGTCGATGACTTCAGAAAGTTGACTTGTGAATTTGGTAACCTCACTTTCTGACAATTTTAGATTTGCCAGTTGGGCAATTTTTTCAACTGTTTTTTTATCGATTCCGCTCATTTACTGCATTGCGTGCAAAGCTTTCACACGCTCCTCTATACTTGGATGAGTATTAAAAAGATTGGCAAACCAGTTCAATCCCCCACTATGGTCTCCCTTAAAGGGGTTGATGATGTAGAGATGGGCGGTCCCTTTATTGGCAGCTTCCAATGGCTCTCGATCAGCAGAAATTTTTATCAAAGCGTCGGCCAACCCATCTGGGTTCCGAGTAAGAACTGCTCCGGAAGCATCGGCCAAAAATTCACGCTGACGGCTAACGGCAAACTTAATTAACTGAGCGATTATAGGCGATAAGATTGCCAAAACCAAGCCTGCAATCAAAAGAATTCCTTGCGCACTGTTGTTATCACTACTTCGTCTCTTGCCTCCACCCCACCAAAGCATTCGCAAAAACATGTCTGCCAGCAGCGCAATTAAGCCGACTAAAATAGTTACCACTGCCATCAGACGAATATCGTAATTTTTTACATGAGAGAGCTCGTGCGCGACTACTCCCTCAAGCTCGAGAGGCTGTAATTTAGCCAAAATACCAGTCGTGAAAACCACTGCCGCATGCTCTGGATTACGACCAGTGGCAAAAGCATTTGGTGCAGAATCATCAATCAGGTAAACCTTTGGCAGCGGCAGTCCAGCCGCGATGGCAACATTTTCCACAGTCCGAAAAAGCTCTGGTGAGTCCTCTTTTTCAATTTTTTGGGCCTGGGAAATCGCTAAAATGATTGAATCAGAAAAAAAATAAGAAGCAAAGTTCATGATGAGCGCTACTATCAAGAAAATCGTCACAAAACCGATACTCTCACTGTTGCCATAACCTAAAGCTTTAGTAAAAATATAAGCAGCCACGGCGACAAAAAGAGTGAAAAGAAACATTATCACCCAAGTTTTAAATTTATTTGAGCTTACTTGATTGTATGCCGTTGAAATTGCCATAAAACGAAGTAGAACGTGCCTCCACGTTCTTTAAAAACCCTCTAGGCAGATAATTAGCCAAACTTTACATCAACCACAGCTCGATCACCTTCATCAGCTTGGAAAAAGTCCGCTGCTCGAAACCCAAACATATTGGCAATCAAATTGCTCGGAACAGTTTGAATTTTCGTGTTGAAATCAAGTACGTTAGCGTTGTAAAACTGTCGTGAAGCGGCAACTTTAGTTTCCGTATCCGAAAGCTCTTGCTGGAGCTCTTTGAAGTTTTCAGAGGCTTTTAATTCAGGGTAAGCTTCAGCGACCGCAAATAAAGTCTTGAGTGCGCCGGAAAGCATGTTATCCGCTTCTCCAGCTTCTTTTGCACCGCTTGCAGAGAGCATCGCACTTCTTGCTTTGGTGACATTCTCAAACACTTCTTTTTCGTGTTTAGCGTAGCCTTTGACAGTCTCAACCAAATTGGGGATCAGGTCAGCTCTTCGCTTGAGTTGAACATCAATTCCACTCCAGCTCTCTTTTACGCGATTACGAGCCGTGATCAGTCCATTGTAGATTGCAAAAACCCCAACCACGAGGAGCACTAGAGCGGCAATAATTATCCAAAATATCAAAATACTTCACCTCCTTTAGGTTTAATCTTGAAGCGTTGTTATTATATCTTTAAGTTTTGAGTAAGACAAGGTATTGATGACCTCTTCCTTAGTCACCCAACCTCTTTTCGCATTGAAAATTCCATACTCCATTAGCTCTAGGTGGTGGGTCTGATGCGAATCAGTGTCAATGGAAAAGCGCGCTTTATATTTTTTGGCCTCCCTGATGAGCAAATCTGGCAAATCAGTACGATTGGGAAAGGCATTGATCTCGAGAATCTTTCCGTTATCAGCGGCAAATTTAAAAATTTTAGGCCAATCAGCTTCGATTCCTTCTCTTTCAAGCAGCAATCTTCCGGTTGGGTGAGCAAAAGCATCAACATGAGGGTTTTCTAGTGCCGTCAAAATCCTCTCGGTCATATCTTCTTTTGCTTGTCGAAAGCTTGTGTGAATAGAAACTAAGACAAAATCATGTTTTTCAAGAATCTCATCAGGAATTTGCAGTGTTGCATCAACATTTATATTTACCTCGAGTCCTTTTATTACTCTAATGTCTTTGTATGAGTAGTTTAATTGTTCTATCTCCTTTATCCGCTTGTTGTAATCCATATTTGGGTACGAATGATCCGTCAGAGCAATATAATCGTAACCTTTTTTCGCCGCGGTTTTGGCCATCTCTGAGATTGTATTTTTTCCATCAGTCCAGAGTGAGTGCGTGTGCAAATCACCTTTGATGTCTGATAGTTCAATTAGTTCGGGTAATTTATGCTCAAAGCTTAGTTCAAACTCTCCGGTATCTTCTCTCAACTCGGGAACTGGGTATTCTAATTTCAGATAGTCGTAAACCCCTTTTTCCTCAGTGAATTTATGAAGCTTGCCGCTTTTTACTTCTTTCAAACCATTATCAGAAACTGAGAAACCCTTTTTCAGTGCCCAGGAACGAATTTTGATATTGTGATTTTTACCTCCAGTGAAATGCTGAAGCAGATTTCCGTAAAGCTCTGGTGGTTGAACCAACAAATCAACTCTCAAACCGTTGTTTAAAGAGATTGTTGCGGTCTTTTCCCCAGCCTCGACTAGTCTCACTGCCCCTGGAAACTTAGAAAAGTGCTCTATGACCTTCTTAGCCTCTTGAGAGGCCACAGAAATATCAATATCTCCAACTGTCGCTACTTTACGTCGCAAGCTACCCAAAGTATCCGCTTTTTTCACATGAGACGATTTTTCCAACCAAGCAATAATTTCTTGGGCAAGAGACTCAGCTACTGGCAACAGCAATCGATCACTTTTGCGAGAGAGTTCGCTAATTCCCTGCTCGATTCCTTTGAGGACTTTTTCTGAAAAACCTTTTTTAAGAAGCGACCCATCTTTGATTTTTTCTGACAGATCATCGATATTTTTCACCCCTGCATCAGCTAGCTTTTCCGCAGTTTTTGGCCCTACTCCAGCAATATTGAGGAAGGCAAACATGTTTTTGTTAATTCCCTCAAAAAGCTCTTCAAAATGTTTGACTTTGCCGGTTTTAAAAAGCTCGTCCAAATAGCCACGCAAACTCTCACCCAAACCTGCTACATTATCGAGCTGCCCGGCTTCCCAAAGAGACTTAAGATCAGAAGTGGAATGCTGGATCGAGTCAGCCGCTTTCTCGTAGGCGATGACTTTAAATTGGTTTTTGCCTTTGAGTTGATAAACTGCCGCAACATTGCGCAGCAGCTCTTCTACTTGTTTGTTTGAAAATGAATGAGCCATTTGCTGGATTATATTTGGAAATTTAGCAAAAAGAAACCCGCGCCATCGCTAGGTGCGGGTTATAAACTCTGAGGCTGGCTTTATCTGATAAATGAAGTTTGACTCGCTGTTCGGCCAGTTGTACCTGATATTTCCAGATCGGTACATACTGATAATCTCTACTATATCGTCTGTTATTCTTCCGGTGCGGCTTAAAAGCCCAATTAGGTCATCAATAGTGCAAAGTGAATGAACCCTGTAGCCTGCCTTCTCAAGTTCTACCGTTCCACCCTCTAAACGATCGAGGAAAACAACAATATCCCTAACAAATAAATGCTCGGCTTCTAAGATTTTTATTGATTCAAGTTTGCTTTCTCCGTTTGTAAGCACGTCATCTATAACCACAACCCTTTCTCCAATTTCGTAAACTCCGTCTATTTTCTGCCCAGAACCATATTCCTTTTTGTCCATCCTTGGCGAAATCATTGGCCAACTCTTAGTTACCGAAAGAGCGGAAACAAATGGTGTTGCCGCTGTCGGAACGTCCACGATCTTATCAAATACTGCACGACTATGGATAAAGTTTCCAAAAACTTCAGCCATCTTCCTGACTGTTTCCGGGTAACTCCTGAGGTTTCTTAGGTTCACATAGTATGGGGCTGGTGGGTCTTGAATTTTGCTTTTCTTCAGCGAGTGTGGGCCTAGTTTGAATGCTCCCTGATCTGGCAAAAGCCAAAGAATCTCTTCGAGTGGACTTTTAAGGTACACTTCTTGTTTCACTAAAACCTCCCTCGTTTCCTGCCTTCTATTAGAAAGGCTACTGGCAAAGCTGCCATCAGTCCAATGACAACACTGCTCCTCTCACTCATCCCTAACCAAAGGAATAACAAGATTACTACTGTACCGATTGTGCCTACTACGATGATATCTTTAACCCGCTCAAGAACTTCCCTTTTCAAGGTACCTCCCTGCCAACAAGTTGTTAAGGTTCAACAGGATTATACAAATTGGCTATAAGATGAGCAATAGACTTAATTGACTAATTTTTAGCTCTTTGCTAAACTGCACTAGCTTCAAACCGTGGGCCCGTGGTGTAGCGGTTAACATGCCTCTCTGTCGAAGAGGAGATCGCCGGTTCGAATCCGGTCGGGCCCGCCATTTACCTCTAGTTTAATTTCTGCTCAACTGTTTTTAAGGATATAGTCATGGCTAGAAGAAAAAAATCTTCTCCAAAAACCCAAACTATTTGGGAACAAAGTAAATCAAATATTATTTCCGGAGTGCTCGCCCTTGCTTTGATAATTGTTGGTTTTGCGGTTTTTAATACTTTTGCTTCTCATACTGGAGAACAAGCCAAGCCCAAAGAACAAACCAAAACAGAGACTAAAGAAGAAACTAACAGCAAAAAAACTCTTGGAACCTCAGATAGCTCGTCTAGCAAAAATCAATCAAAAACTTCCAAACCCTCTCCAAAGATTCATGTGGTGGTTCGAGGTGAAAGTCTCTCTAAAATTTCCCTAGCTTACTACAGTGATGCGGCAAAATGGACCGTGATCGCCGCGGAAAATAAACTGGCCAATCCCCAGATAATTCACGCTGGTAATAAGTTGGTAATTCCCGACTTACAAAATCAAACCAGTAGCATCACCACTTCTCCTCAACAGACCAAAAACTCTTCCTCGACCGTAAATACCCCGAAAACTTACACGGTTGTGAGGGGAGATTCACTGTGGACTATTTCCCAACATTTCTACAATGGCAACGGCTATCTTTGGTACAAAATCCGCGATGCCAATCCAGGCAAAGTTGGTCTTTTACCAAACGGTAGGCCTTTGATCACTCCAGGTAGTGTTCTCACAATCCCAAACAGTTGAAATTGAATAAAATTTAGTCTTGTTGTAGTATGTTTCTACTTCGCGGCGGTAGTTCAGCGGTAGAACGTCTCCTTCCCAAGGAGAAGGTCGTGGGTTCGAGCCCCATTCGCCGCTCCAATTTGGTGTTATAATGTTGCCGGAGTAACTCAGTGGTAGAGTAGCTCTTTCGTAAAGAGCAAGTCGTGGGTTCGACCCCCACCTCCGGCTCCAAAATAGATATGGCAAACAAAAAAGGCCGTGAGGCTGTCCCACAATTTTCCTACCGCCAATCTCTGAAAAAAGAGGAAGTCAAAACCTACAAAAGAATTGCCTTGCTTCTGACCGGTTTTTTTGTAGTGCTTTTGATTATTTGGTTCATGGGTACTAATTTTATCAATTCTTTGTCTTTTCTTTCGAAAGGTAGCGACACACCCACCACTTCCTCTGATCAAAACACTTCTCTACCTTTGCAGACACCAACTTTCTCTGCTCTTCCCGATGCAGTTAATACTCCAACCATTGATTTTTCCGGCGAAACTAGTTCAGAAGTATCAGTTGCTTTAAGTGTAAACGGCAAAAGTGCTACCAAAACAAAGAGTGACACTACCGGCCAGTTTAAATTTACTAAAGTAGCCTTAACTCCAGGAGACAATTTGATAAAAGTTACCGCCACCAACAGCGCTGGAGAGACTAAAGACGCTTCAGCAACTGTCACACTCGATACCACCAAACCAGGTTTGGCGATCACCAGCCCAGTTGATGGAGCAACTTACCCAAGCTCGACCAAAACTGTCACGATCGTTGGTGCGACTGAGCCAGAAGCGATTGTTTATATCAATGGGTCACAAGCAGTGGTAGATGCGGCAGGGAAATTTAGCTTCAATGTAGCGGTCACCCCAGGAACAAACGGTTTGGAAGTGTCCTCTACTGATTCGGCAGGCAATATCACGACCGTAAAACTCTCTGTCACTGTCGAAGGGGGGACTCCTGCTTCTCCTGATCAGTAAAAACTTTGATTCTCCATAAACTCAAAGCAACAATCGTCCAAAAAAGCACGCTCAAGTCATTTTTGAAATAAGGAACGTCTAGCAACCCGTGGAAAAGTATCTCAATGAAGACTGCCGCAAGCGCAATGTTGAAATAGTCCGTTTTTTTCAGACCGACTAATTTAAAGAAACAATAGCCACAGATGGCAATAAATGAAATTAACCCGAAAACTCCCGTCTCGGACCAAAAATTCAAGAAAATATTGTGTGGATAAATCGACTTTTCACTGCTACAAGTGTGCTCTTTAACCTGAACCGCTTGAAAATTACTCAGTCCTACACCAGTAACTGGTTCCAGTTTAATTGCTCTTACTGACCCTTCCCACAAGCAGACTCGAGAAACCAGGTTAGCAGGCAATTTTTCCTTATTATTCAAGGTTATTTTGGTAATTGTTGAGATATTTATAAAAAATAAAACTATTGCAGAAAAAAAGACAATAATTAGCAAAATAAACAATTTGTCCGAGAAATTTCTTACTTTCGAGCTCATCTTTAGGTATAAAAAATAAATTAAAAAGAAAATTAAGGCTGCAAAAATCCCAAGGTAAGCCCCACGTGATCCGGAGGAGACTAACCCGCCCAAAAGTATTAATAGAGCAATTAAATTGTATTTAAATTCATTTTTTAGCGGTTTTTTGCCATTTTTTAAAGACAAAATATAGCCGAATAAAAGGACGCTTAATGGTCCAATTAACAATCCTACTGCATTTGAGGTAGAGTAAACTCCACTAGATCTAGCTCTTTGCAAAAATTCGGCGGGATTTCCAGGATTGTAATGAAGAAGCTGGTTGGCAATCGCGATAAGTGCGATCCAAATTCCTGATCCAATCAACGAGTAAAGAACCAAACGGAAATTTTTAGTAGTCACCAGATAATCGAAAACAACAATAAAAAACAAAAAAGGCTCAATAAAATAAGCTTTATAAATTCCCAAGGCAGAGCTAGAGTGACTAACGAGGGTCCCAACCAAACCAGCGAGAAGGAAAATTGCAAAAAAGATTTTTAAAAACAAAGGAATTTGCCAAGACAGTTGCTCCATCAAGCCGTAGAACTTTAATTTGCTCAATCTCTCTAGCAACCAAACAAAAAAAGTCGAAAGAATCAATACTTCCAGCAGCGTAAAAGGAATCGGTGAGACACAAAACTCAAAACTGCTACACCGAACGATATAGAGAGGTAAGCACACTAGTGTCAGGCTAATTAAAGCGGGCAGGACTTTATTTTGCAGAATTTTTAGTAGTGGTAAAGCTCTCATAGTAAAGCACCAATAAAAGCAGGAGCATAATTATCAATTCGGAAAGTAGAGTCACCCAAGCGGCGCTGTTGTAACCATATTTTGGAACCAGATAAAGGTTTAGGGACAAATTTACTACAGCGGCAAAGCCATAGATAAAGGGTAGAAATTTTTCTTTGTTGAGCACTATTGTCAGCCATAAAAGTAGC
>DATIHF010000045.1:0-4848 GCA_035480955.1 Saccharimonadales bacterium (SeqCode)
GGGAGATTGCGAGTAATCAAAATTGTGACCAGCAAAACCACAAAAGCTGAGACAAAACGACTCAGCAATTGAAATAAACTATTCTTCGCAATGACTCTGGTAAGATTCATTGGGGAATTTTAACAAAAGTCAGCTATTTGAACAAGAAAAAGGGCAAGAAATCTTGCCCTAGCGAATCTGTAACGCATCTTCGAAAAAAGTGACACCGATGCTTTTCAGCTCTACTCTCTTTGGTCCGTTTGTAACATAGCCTGCGTGCCAACTTCTTGGGAAGTGTTTGGTACAAATCTTGAGCGTCTCGGCAAGTTTTTCCTTCCGGACAATCAAAGCAAATCCACAACCCATGTTCATTTTGCTGTAGGCTTCTTCATTAGAGAGCTGGCCCCAATCTTTGATGAACTTGAAGATTGCCACTCCCTGGTCTGGATTTCTGTCGATCTCGGGCAGATCTTCAATCACGTAACCGACCTCGGCAGTTGATCGCATCACTTTTATCAACCCATGGCCAGTAAGGTGACTCATGTAGACTGGTGCAAGATTGTTATGGTTGAGATCTCTCACAACAACCTGGTAAATGTAGCTGGGGGACAAAAGTGCTTCTCCGTACGTCCGTCCGTCGAATTCCACCATTGTTGACAACCCTTTAGGTAGTCGGGGAATCAGATCTCGACAAGCAGTCAGATAGTTGGTCTGAATACCGTTGCTGGGAAGAATGACTATTTGATCCCCAGGCTCTATCTTTCGAAGGAGCGTGTAATTACTTTTAGGTTTTATTTCCCCTTCGACAGCTATGTTGTGGACTGAAGATTTCGGGAAAACTACTTCTGTAAGTGTTTGCGATTCTCCTCCACCCCAGGTAGCTCCAATCTCATTGCAGACTTCAGCAATTCCAGAACAGAATTCTTGCGCTCTTTCAAGGTCAGTGAACCATTCGTTCCCTCCGGCATTGATAACTAAGGCAACGAAGTAGATATCAGCACCCAAGGAGACTCCGTCGTTGACCGCAGTGGCCAGAAGACAGCGGGCGATTGCCCTGTAGTGCTCTGATCCATCAGCCATCTTTAGCAAATCAGCAATCGCGTTCTTTGTTCCTAGTCCTTCAATAACTTTTACGCTGTAGCGATCTTCCTCCTCAAATACCGCGGCCGATTCTCCCCTACTTTCTGGCATGAATTTGTGTCCGAGTCTCTCTGCATTTGAATTGGTTGTATCAGCAGCTTTTTGGGCGATCAGTTTGAAAGGGTCAAGTTTCGAATAATCAACCCCATATTTCAAAGGCAGTAAAGGTTGATCAACCACGGCAAACCTCCAACAACACTAGCCGATAACTTTTTTAGATTAACAAAGTTTGGGAAAAATTAAAAGAATTAAATGGTGGATCCGGATGGATTTGAACCATCGACCTCTCGGATGTGAACCGAGCGCTCTAACCGCTGAGCTACGGATCCCTACAAAAGGCGTTCTATTTTCGATTCTTATCGAAATGCCTCATGTCCCAACTGAGCTAACCGTCCAAATACTAAGGGATTCTAGCAAATTTGTGCGTTGCTAACAACAATTTGAACTCGTATAATATAATAGTTCCTCTTACGCCCCAAATATATGCCTGAAGAAAAAAGCTCACTCTGGTCGACAGTAGTCGATGTTATCGAAACAGTAGTAGTCGCTGCGGCAATCTTTGTCGTGGTTTATCTGTTTTTACTACAACCTCACCAAGTCAGAGGAGCCTCGATGAAACCAAATTTTCAGGACGGTCAGTATATACTCACTGATAAAATTAGTTATCGCTTCGCTCAACCAAAAAGAGGAGAGGTAATCATTTTCAAAGCCCCAACGGATATGGATGTTGATTTCATCAAAAGAATCATTGGTTTACCAGGAGAAAGAGTCAAAATTTCCGATGGTAAAGTAACTATTTATAACGATCAAAATAAAAATGGTTTTGTCCTCAACGAGCCTTACCAAACTCTGGGTCCGACCTCGGGAGGTAAAGAAGCTCCGCAAAACACAGAAGTAACTATCCCGAAGGATCAGTACTTTGTTTTGGGAGATAATCGTCTGGAAAGTTTTGATAGTCGCAGCTGGGGTACCTTGCCGAAGAAAAATATTATTGGAAAAGCTTGGCTGCGCTACTGGCCACTGAGTCAAATTGGCTTTATCACACACCCCACCTACTAACCCACCAATTTTTTATAGAGATTGTTCAAATCTTCGTCAGTTTTGAAAATCAAAAGCAATCGCCCACCCTTGCTAGACTTCAAAAGTTTAGTCTTACAGCCAGTTGAGGTAGCAATCTGTTCTTCATATTGAGCTACTTGAGGAGTGTGTTCGTATTCTCTAGCAGTTCGAGGTTTTACCTCTGCCGTAGATTTCATCCTACGAACCAACTCTTCGGTAGAGCGAACGCCCAAATTCTCTGAGAGTACTTGTTTGTACGCTGAGAGCATCAGATTAATATCCTCAAGACCAAGAAGTGCCTTGGCGTGACCTTCTGTGATTGAGTTTTGGAGAAGACCGTCCTTGAGAGCGTCGGGTAAATCCAGAAGTCTCATGGTGTTGGAAACGTAAGGGCCACTCTTACCAACTCTTTGTCCTACTTCGCTAGAAGTAAGGTTAAATTCCTCGAGCAATCTTTGGTAGGCCTGGGCTCTCTCAAGGGCATTCAGGTCAACTCTTTGAACATTTTCGACTATTGCCATCTCCAGCATTCCTTGAGGGCTTGTTTCGCGAATCATGACCGGGACCTTGGTCAAACCAGCCAATTTCGAAGCCCGCCAACGTCTTTCCCCAGCAATTATTTGGTAACCGGCCGGGGTTTTTGCAATCAAAAGCGGCTCAAGCACTCCGTGTTCGCGAATTGATTCGGCTAATTCAACTAAAGTTTCGGGTAAGATTTGTCCACGAGGTTGGAGTGGATTGGGCTGAAGAGAATCGATATCGATCTCTACTGCTTCTGAGGTAGAAGTTGTTTCCATCAAAAATCCTTTTCTGGGTGTCAGCCAAAATTTTAAGGGTTGTTAGGCAATAGGTTGTATTTCGACGATCCGTTTTCCGCTACGAACTTTCATGTTTACTTTTCCGTCGATTTTTGCAAAAAGAGTGTGATCACGACCACGACCAACACCATCACCTTCGTGAAAAGCGGTTCCCCGCTGTCGAAGGATAACTTGACCGTTTTTTACTTTTTCCCCACCGTAGATTTTGAAACCAAGACGCTTGCCGGCAACATTTCCACCTTGTCTTGCTTTTGATCCACCTGCTTTTTTATGAGCCATATTTAGTCCTTAAACAATTGAGTTAATTTGAACCACCGAAAGAGATTGTCGGTGCCCAGTTTTTTTGTGATAACCAGTCTTGGCTTTGTATTTAAAAACACTAATCTTTTTGTCTTTTATTTGTTCCACTAAGGTTGCTTTTACTTTTGTAGAGAGGGTTGGTTTGCCGATGGCAACTTTATCCCCGTCCACAGAAAGAAGAACCTCGTCAAATTCGAAGGCTTTCCCAACCTCGTTTGGAAGTTTTTCAACTTTAATTTTGTCACCTTCAGAAACTTTGTATTGCTTTCCGCCGGTTCTGATAACAACGTATTTACTCATTATTTAGAACCTAAATGATATAGGCTAATGTCTTTTCTGTCAACTAGTTCTCTCTGGATCAACTTTTGTTGTCCAAATCAATCGAAATCACTAGTCCCACCAAAATCATTATTGATATTAGGGAACTTCCGCCGAAAGAAATAAAAGGCAAAGTAATTCCCGTAACTGGAACCAAACCCATATTCATGCCCGCGTTGATGAAAAGCTCGATTGCGATGACTGACACTGCACCATAGCAAATCAAACTAGCTGCTTTCCCCTTCGCAGAAGAGGCAATTTTGACAAAGCGGTAAATAATCAAACTAAACAAAGCAAGTATCGCGCCAATCCCCAAAAAGCCGAGTTCTTCTGCAGTGGTAGCAAAAATAAAATCAGTTTTTTGCTCAGGCAAAAAATTCAAATGGCTTTGCGTACCTCTTCCAAACCCTCGGCCCAAAAATTGGCCACTACCCACTGCAATGATTGATTGAACTATGTTGTAGCCAGCACCAAGCGGGTCTAAATTTGGATTGATAAAGGTCAATAAACGCTGTTTTTGGTAGGCTTTCAGCACACTAAAACCCACTGGAATGAGGATTGCTCCAGCGACGATCATGGAAACCAGATATTGCCATTTCAACCCTGACAGGTATACCATCACTAGCCAAATCATCAGTATTACAAAGGCACTGCCAAAGTCAGGTTGTAAAAAGACCAAAACTGCTGGTATTAGTGCAAGGATGAAGGAAACTATTAGATTTCTTTTTTTATTAGCTGGACGCAGAGTGAAAAAGTAGCTGAAAAATAAAATCAGAACTGGTTTGGCCAACTCTGATGCTTGCAGGGTAAAGAAACCAAAATCGATCCAACGCACGCTTCCGTGACTTTCAAAACCAATAACAAAGGTGATCAGAAGCAGAGCAATAATCAAGAAATAAAACCAAACTGCAAAATGGAGTAATGTTTTGTAGCCGATTTGAGCAATCAGCAAGACCAATCCTAAACCAATTAAAAAATAAATACTCTGACGGGCTACGTAATTGGTTTTATCAAAATCGCCAATACTGGCTGAGTAGATCATTAGAGTCCCAAAGGAAACTAGAGCCACAACAGAAAGTAGCAAAATCCAATCAAGTTTTTGGAAAAATTTTCTCATCGAAGGGAAGGTTTAGCCTCTTTTAATTTGCACTGAAGCAGCCCTGGAAAGCTCTTTTGCTAAGGTTTGCTTTTTAATTTCTTCAGTGAAAGACTCTGGCCAAGAAGGAAGAGACAC
>DATIHF010000046.1:0-6532 GCA_035480955.1 Saccharimonadales bacterium (SeqCode)
TTTAGTATAAGGGTGAACCAAAAAGATTTTCATTAAATCTGGAACAACTGTAACGATGTCACAGCCAGAAAGAAGCCATTCAGTTACGTTGTAAGCTTCTCGGGTTGAGGCAGCAATAATTTTAGAGTCAGGAGCATGAAGATCTAGCAGGTCGCGAAGTTTTCGAAATTCTTTGGTAGTGTCATGCCCAATATTTGCAAGTCTCCCACCAAAAAGTGAAACATATTCTGCCCCAGCCAGAGCGGCCATTAATCCTTGAATTGGGGACATTATTGCGGTTGAGTTAATTCTAATCCCCATTTTTGAAAGCTTGTTGATAACTTCGAGATTATGGAGTTCACCTTTGGGACCGTGAACTGGGATTTTGACAACGACATTTTCTGCGAGCTCCTGCAAATATTTGGCCTGCTCGATCATTCCATCGGCATCATTGGTCGTAACCTCCAAGCTTATAGGGAAAGGGTGAATAAGGTTGGCAAGTTTAACAGAATGCTTTTCTGCTTCCTTTTCAGTAGTAGCAAACTTTTCTTTAAACATTATGGTTGGGTTGGTGGTTACACCACTGATAATACCCATCTTAAGAAAAGTTTCGATGACTTCTGGGTTGCTGGAATCAATAAACAAGGGGCTGGTTGGTCGGTTATTGTTAAAACTTGCCATTTGATTTAATATAATTGTTCCTCTCCAAAAATGCAAGCTAGAATTTAACTTATAGCCTTTTTTAAGAAAAACTACTCCAAAGTTCTCAACCATAGCAGTATTTGTGGTAAAATATTCCCCATGGATCGCTGAAGCGCTCCGTAAATTAAATTTATGAAAGGCGCAATACTAGCGGGTGGAAGAGGAACTCGACTTTATCCACTAACACACGCAACCAATAAACATCTATTACCGGTTTTTGACAAACCAATGGTTTACTACCCAATTCAAACTTTGGTTAATGCAGGAATCACAGACATTATTGTCGTAACCGGTGGTCCTCACGCAGGGGACTTCCTTCGTGTTTTGAAAAATGGTGATGACTTTGGAGTTGAGCATATCGAATACGCTTACCAGGAAGGTGAGGGTGGTATTGCTGAGGCACTAAAACTCTGTGAAGAATTTGTTGGCAAAGACTCTGTGACTGTTATTTTGGGAGACAACTGTACCGATGCCAATATCAAAGATGATGTTGATAATTTTAAAGAAGGAGCTCTGGTATTTTTTAAAGAGGTTGAGGACCCACAACGATTCGGAGTTCCTGTTTTTGACAGAATTGAGACGAAAAGAATTATCCGAATTGATGAAAAGCCCAAAAAGCCAGAGAGCAACTTTGCAGTAACTGGGCTGTATATTTATGATAATAAGGTTTTTGATTATATTAGGATGAACAAACCCTCAGATCGTGGGGAAATGGAAATTACCGACGTTAACAATCGCTATATTGAAAAAGGTGAGATGAGAGGGAAGCTGCTCGAGGGTTTTTGGAGCGATGCTGGGACATTCGAAAGTCTTTATCGAACCAATGTTTTCTGGACTAGAAAGAAATTGGGAGAATCAAAAGAAAAAGAAATTACTAACTTTTAGACAAGGAGAAAAATGGTAGATCAAGTCAAAGAAGAAGTTGCGAAGAAAATTCAAACAATCGATCATTCCGAAAAGGAAAATGGCTTTCTGATGGAAATGTTTAAAAGTGAGGATGGTAGTAAAACTGAAGTTTATTTATCAGCTGCAGGACCAGGCGCTTTTAAAGGCTACCATCTTCATCGTGTCAGGGCGGCACGCTACGTTTGTGTCAAAGGAAAGATGAAAATTATCCTCTACGTTCCAAGAGAGGCAGACGGAAAAACAATCTGGACCAGAGAAGAGCATGTTTTGGATGCGAGTGAGCCTAAAAGACTTTTTATCCCAAAAAATATCGCCACTGGACTAGAAAACATTGGCGAGGAAGAAGGTTGGCTAGTCAATTATCCTGACCCAGCCTATGATCCAGAGCTAAAGGATGAACAAGTTGAGTATTCACAAGAAGAACTCGAACAAGGGATGGTGAAGTAAAATGCGTTTGGCAGTTACCGGCGGAGCAGGGTTTATTGGCTCAGCCTTCATCCGACACTGGATCAAAAATCACCCTCAAGATCAAGTCATTAATATAGATAAATTAACCTACGCAGGAAATCTCGAAAACCTCAAAGAAATCGACTCAAGTCCAAATTACAAATTCATCAAAGCAGATATTGCCGACCAAAAAGCAATGAAACAGGCCCTTAAAGAAATTGATGTCCTAGTCAATTTTGCAGCGGAGTCTCATGTTGACCGCTCGATAATAGATGCTAACCCATTTATTGAGACCAATGTAAAAGGAACTGCGGTTTTACTTGAAGAGGCAAAAGAAAAAAGGGTTAGAAAAATAATTCATTTTTCCACCGACGAGGTTTTTGGGTCCCTTGAGCTCAATGAGACTAAAAAGTTTGATGAAAATACCCCACACAAACCAAAGAGTCCCTATGCGGCTTCAAAAGCGGCTGCTGAGGATATCGCTCGTGCCTATGCAGCAACCTATGAACTACCACTTATCGTCATGAATGTTTCCAATAACTATGGCCCTTTTCATTTTCCTGAAAAATTGATTCCTTTAGCGATTACCAACGCAATGGAAGATCAAGAAATTCCAGTTTACGGTGACGGTTTTTATGTTCGGGAATGGACTTATGTCGATGATACTGCTTTAGCTACTGAAGCGGTAATTGAAAAAGGCAAGGCTGGTGAAACTTATCTTTTTGGTACAGAGGAGGAGCTTCCCAATATCGAAGTTCTCAGGATGATTTTGAAAAAATTGGGTAAACCAGAGTCTTTGCTAAAAACAGTAAAGGATCGTCCCGGTCATGATCGACGCTACGCACTTGATAGCACTAAAGCCCGCAAAGAGCTTGGTTGGTCACACAAGTATGATTTTGAAAAAGGATTGGTCCAAACGATTGATTGGTATAAAAACAATCTAGATTGGTGGAAAAGAGTAAAAAGTGGAGAATATCAAAGCTACTACAAAAAACAGTACGTTGAAAGATAAGATGAAGGTTTTGATCACAGGGGCCAGCGGTCAACTCGGCCAAGAATTGGTTGATGCATTTTCAAGCTGGGAGACAATACCAACCAATTTTCACAATTTAGATATTACTGATAAAACAGCAGTTTCTCAAAATTTCGAATCTAGCCTACCCTCTTGGATAATTCATTGTGCCGCCTGGACTGATGTCGAAGGTTGTGCCAAGGATCCAGAAAAAGCAATGAAGATAAATGCAGAAGGGACAAGAAATTTAGCCCTAGCAGCCAAAAAAATAAACGCAAAGCTTGTTTATATCAGCACCAACGAAGTTTTTGATGGTAAGAAAAAAGAACCTTATATTGAAACCGATGCGCCCAACCCGCTTAATCCTTATGCTGAGTCAAAATTGGTGGGAGAAAAATTCGTCCAAGAAATACTTGGAGAAGACGGAATAATAATTAGAACTTCTTGGGTTTTTGGACCAAAAGGGAGAAGTAATTTCCCTCTTAAAATTTTAAAGGCGGCGGAAAATAACCCAGAGCTAAAAGTTGTTGATGATGAATTTGCAACGCCCACTTATGCACCTGATTTGGCCAAAGCTATTTTTGAATTAGTAAAAAAAAACACCACAGGAATATTTAATCTAGTAAATGGAGGTTATTGTTCGCGTTATGATTGGGCAAAAGAAATTATTAATCTCTCTGGCATCAAAAAGCCACTTCTGCGGATTCATTTAGCTGACTACTCACGATTATCCAACCCACCTGGCTACTCAGTACTGTCAACTCAAAAGGCGGAAAATCTGGGTGTGAAATTGAGGAGTTGGAAAGACGCCACGAAAGAATTTCTCGAAAATATTTGAGCTTAAGTTCAAATCACTATATAATCCTCCCTAATGAGTTCGAAAGTAACAGTTATCATCCCAACATTTAATAAGAAAGACTTGTTGGAGGAATGTCTAAATTCTTTACAGAAGCAAGCCTTGAGCCAATTCGATACTGTCGTGGTTGATAATGGGTCTTCGGATGGGACTTCACAATTAATTGAAGAGAAATTTCCTGAGGTAAGAATAATCAGAAACGAGAAAAACCGTGGCTTTGTAGCGGTGAACCAAGCTATTGTTGAAGCAAAGACAGAATATATTGCCCTTTTAAACAATGACGCAATTGCTGTAGAAAATTGGTTAGAAGAGCTCGTCAGAGGAATGGAGAGGTTCCCTGAAGCAGGCTTTGCGGCCGCCAAAATTTTACAGTTTTCAAATAAAAAATTAATCGAGTCAGCGGGTGATGGTTTTAGTCAAGGTTTACTGGCTGGTTATTCGATTGGTAATAACCAACCCGACAACGAAGACTTTAATTATGAAAAGTTTGTTTTTAGCGCAACCGGTAACGGGTCAATATATAGAAAAGAACTATTTGATAAAGTAGGCCTTTTTGACAAACGATTCTTTGCTTATTTTGAGGATATAGATTTAGGGTTTCGCGCCAACCTAGCAGGTTTTAAGTGTGTTTTTTTGCCAAAAGCGGTGATCTTTCATCGAGGGGGACAAACCGCAGTTCACAATAGTTTGTTTCATTTGCGCTTAACCGACCGAAATAAAATTATTACTGTTTTAAAAAATATGCCTTTGAAATATATCTTTAGGAACAGAAAAGCAAGCTTTGATCTTTTCTTCTGGCCGTTTGAGGAAATATTTAAACTGAGACTCCGATTTTTTTACTTTGCATACAACAGACTTCAGATTTTGTTTTGGCTACCTTTTATCTTGTCTGACCGGTTTAAAATTGCGAAGAGTAGAAAAATTACGGACGAGCAGCTGGAAAAAATTTTGGTATGAGATTGATTTATAGAATAGAAGAGCTAATAAAAAAAACTTTATTGATACTGAGAAAGAAGGGTTTTAAAGAAACTGCAAGGAAAATTCGAATTTTTCTAACCAGAGATCTCTTCGGGCGAAATTTTAGCTTGGTTCTGTCACACGGTTCTTACCGCTACCTTTGGCAAAGAGTTTTTGATTCCTATAAAACTAAAGGTTTTTTTGTTTTCGCTTTTCGATTTGTCCTCACTGCACTTTTTGGATGGGTAGTGCTCTTTATTACACCGAAAGTTATTGATTTTGTTCCCGAGAAAAAAATCCTTTCCTGGTACTCAAAAAATAAACGTAAGGTCAGCATAATCATTCCTACCTATAATGACTTCTCCTTAACAAAAGCCTGTATTGACTCTATCAAACAAACTACAGATCTAAATTTTGTCGAAATAGTAGTCTCTGATGACGGAAGTGAGAAGAAAATTCAGGATCAGTTGAAAGATTTGAATGTAAAATTAGTTTTGAGCAAACAGAACGGGGGATATGCAAAAGCAGTTAATTTAGGCTTTTCAAAAACTCAAAATACTGATGTTATCCTGCTTAACAACGATACTCTGGTCAAAAAAGGTTGGTTGGAGGCAATGCAATACTGGGCTTATTCAAACGAAGCTATTGGTATTGTTGGACCTAAGTTAATTTATCCTGATCAGACAATTCAATGGGCTGGTACTTATCGAAACGACTTAGAACCTCAGTGGTTTGACCATTATTTCCGCAATCAACCTGCCGACCTCCCTTCGTCGGAGGTTTCTTACCCAGTCCTTGCGGCAACAGGAGCGTGTATGTATATCAAACGTACAGTCATAGACAAAATTGGAATTTTGGATGAAGGTTATCAAATGGCGTTTGAAGACGTCGATTATTCACTAAAAGCTTGGGAAGCTGGTTTTAGGGTTGTTTATTGTCCAAAGGCTCTCGTAGTGCATTACGAGTCAAAAACACGTGGTAGGACTCAAGGTTCTAGAGAACTAGCTTCAAGAGATTACTTTTGGAGTAAATGGAAAAATTTTTTTGAAAAAAGAAATGTCTTGTCAAAAAATGGTAAGTTAAGAATCGTTTATGTAAATCAAGATAACGGAGTTGGGGGAGGAACCAGAGTAATATTTGAGCATTTAAATCGACTAAGTCGGCGGGGTCATGAAGTTAGTCTTTATTCAATAACACCACCACCAGACTGGTTTGAGTTAGAAGTTCCAGTTAAAGTGTTCAAAGATTATGAACAGTTAATTGAAGACTTGAAGGAGATTGAAGCGATTAAAATAGCCACTTGGTGGGAGACCTCTGAGGCAGTTTGGTTATCATCAGTACTTAAAGGTATACCGGCCTTCCTTGTTCAAGACATTGAAACCTCTTATTATAGTAATGAAGAGGATTATAAAAATAAAGTTTTAGCAAGTTATAGAAAAGAATTTACTTATCTAACCGTTTCAAACTGGGATAGGGAAGAATTAGACAAACTTGCGATTGACGCAGCAGTTATCAACCCTGGGGTAAGTGAGATTTTTTACGAAGATAAAAAGACTAAAAAAGAGACTCAACTGCTCGCCATCGGTAGAAGCAACCCACTCAAAAACTTCGACCTAACAGCCAAAGCAATCAAATTGTTAAAGTCAAAACCTAAGGTGAAGCTTTTTGGAATC
>DATIHF010000047.1:0-12685 GCA_035480955.1 Saccharimonadales bacterium (SeqCode)
GAATTTCTCTTACTCGTCAAACCTATTGAAGAACAAAACTAAGGCTGATATAATCTCCACCGTGCCGACATGGCTCAGTGGTAGAGCGCGTTCTTGGTAAGAACGAGGTCCTGGGTTCGATCCCCAGTGTCGGCTCCATAATTTTCCATGCAATCACAACCCATAGTATTTGACTTTCTGCTTTAATTCTGCTATAATTTCCCTTATCAACTAATTGCCGAAAGGCTAGAAAATGAAAGGTCGCACTCCTATGAAGAGGGTCCTTATTACCCTGGGGGCAATTGTAAGCGTTCTGATCGTCGGCGTCGCGTTCAGCGGAGGCAACAAGGCCTTGGCAGCGGGCGGCGGTTATCCCGGTCCGTTCTGCTACGGCGGCACGGCCAACACGAAGGTTGTCGTCAAGGCGTCAGCCACAGTCTGCACCAGCAACTATGGTGAGACGATTAACGTCAACGCCGTCATCACGAGGGCGAAAGCAAACGGCATAGTTGCCGCTTGCTACAGCGACGAGACTGGCGACCACTGCAGCGCGCTCGCTGCTGGTCACTTCGACGCCGGCAGGGACATCTGTGTCCGCTACGTTATCACTGGGTGGACCGGTCCGGCACCAACGCGAGTCGAGTTCCTCGATTCGTCGTTCAACCAGAACCTGGCTACCGCACCTCTGACATCATCAGGCTTCGCGGCGGCCAACAACGTGATCGCTCAGGCCATCCTGAACGGCGACTGTCCTCTCTAACACAAGAGAACGGACTATCGCAACCCAAAAACCCCCTCGTCACCAGACTTGGGGGTTTTTTATATCCAAAAGTTCTATTTAGTTTTTAACTTCTTTGTGGGGTTGGACTTTGCGGCAAACTGAACAAAATTTATTTAACTCAAGTCTCTCTTGATCGTTAAGTTTATTTTTTTCAGTTACGTAATTTTGTGTCTTGCAAACTGTGCAAGCCAAATTGATGATATTTCTTTTACCTTTTTTAGCCATGATGGGGATTCTAACAAATCAGGTTGAGGTTAGCAAGAGTCTTGAAGTGGAGCCGGGAGAGGGATTCGAACCCACGGCCTGCTGTTTACAAAACAGCTGCTCTACCGCTGAGCTATCCCGGCCTGGTGCCGGGTGAAGGAGAATAGCTCAATTGTTACACAATTGACGAACCTCCATTTAACTGGTGCCGAGAGTAGGATTCGAACCTACGTAGCCGCAAGGGCGCCTGATTTACAGTCAGGTACGTTTGACCACTCCGTCATCTCGGCACAAGTCGCTTGAAGTTTTCCTAAACGCATGACGAAAGTCATATTTACAGTCAGGTGCGTTTGGCCACTTCGCTAACCCGGCACAATAACTTGGCTATTATACATTCGTTTAGGCTTAACTTCAAGTGAATTAGGTTGAATAAGTACAGCTTTTGAGGTAAAATTCTTCTGCTTTACGGGTGTCGTTCAGTGGTAGGACAGAGGTCTCCAAAACCTCTAACGGGGGTTCGATTCCCTCCACCCGTGCCAATGAATTATAAGAAGTCGTATTTTCAGAGCTAAAATGGAAACTGCCGAGCAAACTACACAGCCAATAAAACCTTCGACTCCTCAGCCGAGGAAAATTCCTTTTCAGAAAATTATTTACGTGAGTGTCTTTTTATTGTTGATTTTATTCATTGGTGTTTTGGTTTATATATTCTTCTTTAAAAACCAAACTGAGCAGAAAAATAGTTCAGCAAAAGTCGCAACAAAAAGCGCTACTGTCTCCTCTTCTGCAAAACATTCTGAAGTTATTTATGTCACCGCACCCGAAGGGCTGAACTTACGGTCCGAAGCAAGTACTGATAGCTACATAGTGACTCTCCTCCCCCAAGGAACTCAGCTGACTGTTTTGACTGATTCAGGTGATTGGTATTTTGTGGAGGGTCAAACCCGAGGCTATGTCAGCAAAGAATTCGTTACCAAAGAAAAACCCACGGGAACAATTTTAAAAACTTTTAAAAACTCTGATTCGCCTTTTTCCTTTCTCTATCCAGCAGTTTACCAAGTCAACTTCAAAAAAACTGAAGCAGATTTAGAGTATTCTTTTACCGGCATCGACAGTTATGGTGGCTTCACAGCAACAGCAACTCCTGGGTTCACGACACTAGGCAATTACGCTCTCAAAAACTATCCTCAAGGCCAAAGAAGCGCTTGTGATGTCAAATTTGGCACACAAACAAAAGAGTGTGACAAAGTTGTCACCACGGACGGAACTATCTATCTGGTCCTGGTAAACACAACCTTGTACAAAATTACCTACCAAAAGACCGAAGGTGGACTGCTAGTCGATCTAAATAACCTAGTTTTTTACTCAATGTACTTTGGTGATTGAACCATTTACAGACTCATTACAGCATGCTAGAATACGCAGGCTTTGAAGAACTTTATTTTATGGCGTTATTTAAAAGAAGTCTGGTCCGAGACGGCGAAAGTCACTTGGCCGACTAGATTACAGACCATCCGTTTGACTATAATAGTAATTGTAGTCAGTTTTGCGGTGTCCGCCTATGCTTTCGGGCTAGACGTGATGTTTCAGTATTTGATTAAAGCACTGGTGGCAAGATAATTTATGGCTAAAAAAAGTAAAGACATTGAAACAAAGGTAGAAGAAACCCCTTCTGTTGAGGAGGAAGTTTCAACGAAAGCTCCTGAAGAAAAGGTCGAGGAAAAGCCTGAGAAAAAAGATTCTGGAAAGGGGCGCTGGTACGTCGTTCACACCTACTCTGGCCACGAAAACAAAGTTTCCGCAACTCTAAAACAAAAAATCAAAGCTTCCGGCTACGATGATCGCATTTTTGAGATCATGGTTCCCACCCAAGAAAAGATCGAGGTTCGCGAAGGCAAAAAAGTTACTCTCTCGGAAAAGATTTTCCCAGGCTATATTTTGGTAAAAATGGATCTCAATGATCAAACCTGGCTTTTCGTCCGTTCCACTCCCGGCGTGACTGGCTTTGTCGGCGTTGGTAACAAACCTACCCCACTGGTCGACTCAGAAGTCACTGCAATTCAAAGATTCTCCGAACTTGAAGCACCAACTTACAAATCTTCTTTCTCCATGGGTGAAGCAGTCAGAATAGTTGACGGGCCTTTTGCTGAATTTTTGGGAACAATCGATGAGATCAATGAAGAAAAAGGTAAACTTAAAGTTCTCGTATCGATCTTTGGTCGAGAAACACCTGTCGAGCTAGATTTTCTCCAAGTCGCTAAAATCTAATTTTCCGCTAATAAAATTAAATTTGGATACGAAAAGAGGAACCCTGCGCACATTGTCATGAGCGTAAGGTCCCTCGAATGTCCTGGCGGGGTCGGTGGCAGCCCGAGATTTCTTTTTAGAACCACCACCGACCCCATGAGACACGCACCGCCGACTAGAAACCGAGCTTGTGCGCTAGGGTGTTGGTCGTCTCACCGATGTGCCGAAGCGCCCGGTCGACCATTGAGATGATTTTCTTCATCTCTACCTCTTTCTACGAAACCACGAATCTCGTGTTCTCGTCTAAAACAACCATAAATAATGATAGTCTTAGAAAAAAGCAGAGGGACCCATGCAGCAATTACTCGCGCACAGAATCCCTCGAAGTTTCGTGTGGGGGCCGGTTACCTCAATCGCCATGCGATCCGCAGTAAACCGTTTACCCCAGACGGCTGAGTTTTCTACATCGCTCGGACCAGCAGGCAGCTTGCGCTGTTGTTCCCTGTTGGTATTAGCCCCGAGTTGTCAAAACCAATCGAGTCTGTTATTCGAGGATTGGGTCATTCGTCCTCTCAGACCTCCTGTCAGATACACTTAACTATACCACACTATGGGTCATTTGTCAAGCTTATAGTTTATTTACTTTTTTATTGGATTAGCTGCCCCAGCGGGAAATCAGCAGGGCTAAATCAGCAGAATTCACTTTTCCATCTTTAGTTAGATCTGCTCTGAGGTCAGTGGTACTTCCCCAAGTTGAAATAAGAATCGCTAGATCAGCACTATTCACTAGCCCATCACCATTTATGTCACCAACTTTAGTTCCAGGTGGGTTGTAGTTCACGACCGCCCAAACAGCACTTACTCTTAATGCTCCTGCGGTTCCTAGCCAACTTTGAACACCAATCTCGTAGGCGTTTAAGTCTGACACCTGCCAAGGTTGGTTGGTTTCTGGATTTACGTTCCAAACTGAATTAAAGGTCTGATAAGTCAGATTGGTCAAATCTATTTGCGGACCAGTATTTACATTCGTACCGTTAAGTAACATCTTCATTGAGGTTAGTGCACCTCCGACCAACTCTGCTCTGGCAAAAACCTGAACACTATTGATGACTGCATTTGGAGGCACTGCTGACGGGCTAATCTTCAGAGTCAATTTTCTGCGAGACGAGGTTCCATTGTCGAAAATATTAGACAGATCTTCATCAGGAACCTCCTCATTAACCGCTTGCCAAGCAGGTTGCCCAGTTGGGTAAGAGATGATCTGCGCCCACTCAGCTAAAGACCCGTTTGCAGTCGGAAAGAGCGAGATATCGGTGCCACTGGTATTTGGTGGTGTGGTGGTATTGTTGACCGTAACAGTTTCGCTGAGATTGTTGATATTTCCTGGAACATCATAAGCTTTTACACTGAGTGTGTGGTTCCCATTGGAAATTTTGAAAGTATCCCACCAAAATCCAAAAGAATCATCGACCGTATCAGTCGCAACTAAACCACCATCAACGTAAAATTCCACCTTCGAAACACTGCTAACAGAGTCTTTTGCTAATACAGTCGCTGGAACCAATCCTGAGATAGTGGTATTTGCTTTTGGGCCATTGAACGACAAAGTGTTCGGCGGAGTGCTATCTAGATTAAAAGTGACAGAATCTTGTCCCATTTTTCCAAAAGTATCATAGGCTTTAACTAAAATAGTATGTGACCCATCTGGCAAGCTCTTTGTCGCCGAATAGTTTGGAATATAGCTGGTAGAAGCAAGAGTTCCGTCAACATAAAATTCCACTTTGGAGACGCTATTGTAATCATCGGTAACATTAGCAGTGAATGTTTGGTTACCACCCGTGTACCAATTGCCGTTTACATGTGAGGTGATGGCGACAGAGGGAGAAGTATTCCCTACTGGCTCAACAAAAGGGATTTTATAAATCACAACTCTACTGCGGTTTGAATCTACTTGATAAAGATTGTTATTTGCATCGAAAGTAGCTGCAAATGGAAGTGAATCATAATCCTTGAAATAACCATCTGGCGTGATTGATGAATTGGTTGGGTCATTGTAATAAGGAACGAATCTGGTAGCTGAGTAAGGATTCATCCCGACAACCATGCGGTTGCTACTGTCGAAAGCTGGTTCAAAAGTTGCACCCGCAGGGATATTGTTTCTGGGGAAACTTTTCGTAGCAGTCAGATCAAAAACTACGGACGAATTTCCACTTGGTAAACTAGAAGCGTTAAACAATAGCAACCTCCAGTTACCATTTGTTTCCAAAGAGTGATCTCCTAAATAAAGATTACCTAGCTTATCAAAAGCTAGTGCCCCGGGTAGACAGAGAAGATTTTTGGGCGGATCCTGGTTTGAAGGATAGCTTTGACCTCGATTACAAGCAGAACTGGTCAAATCGGCTTGACCAATCACAACATCTACAACTGGAGAAGCAGTTAATGGATCTTTAATTCGGATAACACGACTATTTTGAGTATCGCTAACCCACAAATATTCCCCATGAGCGGTTGGTAAAATACCTTGAATCCCGTCCGAGTCATTTGACAGAGTAATTGTGGAGCTGGAACCTAAAACATTAAAGGGACCGGCAATTTTTTTAATTGGTTGTGCCCCAGAGGCTACCGGTGTTTGATAAACGTAAATCCCGTAACGACCTGTTTTCACCCAAACACGTCCATCCGCATCTGATTTCATCGCCCCAACTCCGTAGGCTTGGTTTCCGTCTTGTGTCGTTAAATTGTTTTGAATCAAAACACCGTCTGCACTTTTTCCATTGGATAGTGAACTAAGGTTGTTCCAAAAAAGTACTCTGTAAGCATCTGAAACGAACAATTGGTTTCCAGCAATAGCGATCCCTCTGGGTACGGTCATCCTGTCCCCACTGTAGATCGGTGGACCAGAAGCGGCTGGAGAAAAAAGCCACCGATCAAGAAGACAGTTGAGACAGGAAGTCCCTGAGAAAGGGCCTTTAATACGCATAACATTTGTTGCTCCAGAATATGCTGCCGAAAGTAGCTCCCCTTGGCTATCAATCCCAATTCCCCCACCCATTGCTTCTGAAGTCACGACAGTGGCGGTAATATTGTCCGACAAATCGTAGCGAAAAATTTTACCTCCGACATGCGCATCAGTGCTTCCATGAACCCAAATCCCACCTGTATCAGTAGCTCCAAGGAATGGAGTAAGGAAATTGGCATTGGTAATTGCTCTTGTTGCGGACATTCCACTTGTAAATGGGGCGTTAAAAACAAGAAGTCGGTTGTTTCCAGTGTCAGAAACATAGAGAGAGCCGTTGGAAGCAAAGGCTAGAGAGTTTGGGTTGGTCATTTGATTCAGGGCCGTACCATTTGAAAATGGTCCAACAGTTTTGCTTTGTTGCCCCAACCATAAATCCGCAGTTTTTGAAAAGTTTCCGGCAGAATCGATCTTTGGAAAGCGCAAAACTCGATTGTTACCGTTGTCGGTCACCCAAAGATTGCCACTACTGTCAACTGCTGTCCCAACCCCAGCATTGGCTGAGTGGGTTGGATCAGTCAAACAAAGCGTCGAGTCAGTTGGTTTGTTTGTTGGGTCTCCGTAGGTCACATCTTTTTGGTTACAAAAAATACTAGTATCGTCTGCTTGTCCGATCACTTGATCTGCAGTTGGGTTGACTGTAAAAGGATTGTTGTAGACTAAAACGCGGTGGTTAAACTGGTCTGGGACTATTAAATGTCCGTTTACTACGGTCATTTTTAAAAAAGGAAGTATTTCAGCCGTAGAAAGAACACTTTCAGGCATGAAACAAAGCGAATTTTTATTTGCCAGCTTTCGACTTGGGTAGTTTTGAAAACTCGAATCCTGATTACAGGATGCACTATCACTCAAAGCCGCTTGCCCAATAACTGCTGTTGCCACACAACTGCTTGAGCTTGCATAACAGGTGTTTAGGTCAACTCCAATAACACGAGAGTTTTCTCCGTCAACAATGTAAGCTTTATTACCGTCAACTACCACTCCACCAGGTTTTGTTACATGAGTTGTGTTGATTATCCCAGGAGCGATCTCAGTAAAGTCTTTTTTTCCTAAAACTATGTCTCCCCAAAGATCCCCTGCTTGACCACGCACAACTCCACCGGCAGCTTTTGGAGCATTTTGACGTGCATTGAGAGCGAGCCAAACTGTTACTGGGATTGCCACAAGAATAAATATTGTAGCGACAAGACTTAGGAGTTGTTTTCTATTTTGAGAAAAGCGAATCGGAACCATTCTCATGGGCTTATTTTATTGTGCCCTTTATGAGTTTCCCCGTCAAACACTTTTGATCTTGCCAACCTAGCAAACTTTTGCTACAATCGCACACTGCAATGGCAAAGAAGATAAAAACTTATATAAAACTCAATCTACCAGCCGGTGAAGCAACGGCTGCTCCTCCAGTGGGAACTGCTCTGGGACCCCATGGTTTGCCTCTGATGGACTTTGTCAAATCTTTCAATGAGAAAACCGCTGAGCAGCGCGGCAACATCTTGCCAGTGGTAATCACAGTCTTTGAAGACCGCACTTTTGCTTTCATTACGAAAAAACCGCCAGTCGCCAACCAAATCAAAAAAGCATTGGGAATAGAAAAAGGCTCTGGAGTCCCTCAAAGAGATAAAGTTGGCAAACTCACTCAAGCCCAAGTGAGAACTATCGCTGAGAACAAAATGGAAGATCTTAATGCCAACGGTGTCGAAGCCGCGATGAAAATCGTCGCCGGAACCGCCCGAAGTATGGGTGTCGAGGTGGAGGCCTAAATGGGTAGACCAAAGATCAAAAATATTGATTCTGCGATTGATTTAGACAAAGTTGAGCTTCCAAAAGAAGAGGAATCTTCTGTTGAGGTTGAATCCAACGAACCAACAAAAGAAACTAAAAAAACCAAGGCTAAAGCAAAAACTGAAAAAGTCGAAAAGAAAAATAAAGCCAGCGAGCGCTATCTTAAATTAATTAAAGAAGTCGACAAAAGCAAATCTTATCCCATCAAAGAGGCAGTCGAGCTCGTCAAGAAAACTTCCTCAACCAAATTTGATTCCACCATCGAAGCCCACATCAACGTCCAAATTGACTCAAGCAAAGGTGATCAGCACATTCGCACTACTTCTACTCTTCCTCACGGTAATGGTAAGAAAGTTACGGTCATTGTTTTTGGCGCGAAAAATGCTAAAGCAATCAAAGACGCTGGCGCGCTGGTTGGTGACGAGGACACACTCGAGCAGATCGAAAAAGGCAAGATAAATTTTGAAAAAGTTGTTGCCACTCCGGAATGGATGCCAAAGTTAGCAAAAGTCGCCAAAGTGCTCGGTCCAAAAGGTCTGATGCCCAATCCGAAAAGTGGTACCGTCAGTACTGAACCAGAAAAAACCGTTAGTGAGCTCTCTTCTGGACTCGTGGAAATCAAAACTGAAACTTCACCGATCATTCATGTCTCAGTCGGCAAAGCTTCTTTCAAAGAAAAAGATTTAGAGGAAAATGTCGAGAGTTTACTCGAAGCAGTCAAAGCCGCCAAACCCGCAGAATTGAAAAAAGAGCTCATCAAAAGCGTCTACCTAACCTCAACCATGGGCCCCTCAGTCAAAGTTGATCTCTCCAACCCAAGCTAAAGTTTTATTGCCCCCAATGCGCAATTAACAAAGCCAGGTCGGCTGAGTTGACCTTGCCATCCCCGTTTATATCTGCTCGCAAATCTGTTGTACTTCCCCAAGTTGTTATCAAAAGTGCTAAAGAAGAAGAATTGTAGACTTTATTTGGGTCAGGATTGGTACTGTCAAAAGTATAGTATAGTTTTGCTGCACCATTACTGTCCGTAATTATTTGATAAGCAACATTGATCAAACTGTAGTCACAGCTGGGGGCACACTCGTAAACATCGTAATTAGTGTTTGGTGCTAGATTGCTAAATCCAACCCCACCCAAACTTGCACAAACAGTCGGTCCAGTCGGAGTCAGTGTCACATCATTGCCACAGAAACTAACACTTCCGCTCGAAACTACTGCGCCACCACAATCCGGTGAACAAACGGCTCCGTCGTAGTTACCACTTGCGCTGCTGGTCAAAAAGAAGCTTTTGAAATTTGTCGCTTGGGCGTAAGGATTGACTTGGTGACCAATCTCTGCTGGATTATCAACCACTCCAGTGTGATGGACCCAATCAGTAAACATAGTACTACTTGTATCCAAAGGTTGATCCTGTTTAAAGGCGCCTAGTTTGACAGTGTTTACGTAAGGTAGATCCCCATTATAAGAAACTCCTCCTACTTGATTTAGAATATTCTGTCCAAAAAACCTGTTTCCCAGAAACGGGGTACTCGTGACTATTGATTTACCAGGTGACTGAATACCTTGAGCTAGACTTACAAAAGTTAAGTGAACTCCAGAGACCCAATTACCATTTGCTTTCACACCAACTTCAAAAAGACTTGCGTTTTGAAGATACATTCTTTGATCAGTCACCCGATAGTTGGTTATTTTTGCGTAAAAAGCCAAAGGTCCTTTAGTGTACCCGATTTGAGCTAAATTTAACGCAGAATAGCGATGCAAGCTTCCCTTATCCCAACGGTAAATTGGCGCTAGAGAATATTGCTGGGTAGTGGGAGCGTAAAAAGCTATTCCACCGTCAACAAAACCGCTTCCCGGTGAGCTACTACTGTAAATATGTTCTGGCCCACTGTTCCAATCATGGATTGCGTCAAAATTTGCGATCGGATTGGGTGAGGCATAAAAAGCGGCTCCCTCCAGGTTATCATTGTCGAGGTTAGTTCCTTCAGTCGCATAGATCGCATTACCAGAAAAATCAACCCATTGATTGACTGCTTTGCCATAAATAATCTCATGCAGAAAAGGTTGATAAAGCCCGTAATTTGAGTGACTTGCGTAAATAATTTGTCCATTATTTTTTTCGTACTCTGGGTGCTCTCTTGCTCCATAACAAGGGTATGGTGAATTACTACTCAATCCAAAATGCTCTTGGCAGTTAATAATTGTTTTCTCACTACTCCAAGGGCCAGTGATATTGTCGGCAGTTCTCTGAACCATTATTGAACTGTAACCAGTGTTGTAGGTGACAACCCATTTGCTGAGGTAGTTGTTGTATCTGACGGTCATTCCATTCGTTGCAACACTACCTTGATCCCAAAGTGGTTTCAGCTTCGCTGGATCAGATTGAAAATTTGTTCCATCCCAATATGCATAAGAAGATTTGTTTTCAATATTTGAAGGAGCAACTTTGGAAAGCATTACCATATCTTTCCCAGTGGTGTCCTGACCATCCCAGACAACGTAAACATCTGTACCTGATTTTGCAAAAGCTGCACCGTAAATATCAAAGTTTGGCGTAACGCTATCATTTGGTTGCCAGAAAGTGTTGTTTATTCTTGTGGTCGCAAGAGTTGTCGCGTCCATTTTCCCCAAACCCATGTTGAGTCTTTGGGTACAATTCGTGGAGCTGAAGGAATAGTAAAAGAAGTAAATGTTGTTTCCACTAGTGTTAACCATGTCCATTGGCCAAAGAGTACATTCCGTGGGGAGTTTGCCGATCATTGGCTGAGGAATCCCTCCAGAATTTTTACTAGTCATGGAAACACAGTCTGAAGCGTCATTATCAGTCGTTGTGGCAACGCTATTAGGTATTTGCCCGGAATTAGTAGTGTTGGTATCTCCAAAGGCAAAATAGGTTGTGTTGCCGACTTTGACGCTTTCTCCTCCATCTTCACCAGTTATTCCTACCGCCGTCTGATTTTGCCCAACCATAGAACAGATCTTTCTCTCCGCGATTACAACAGCGTCAGATTGGTCAATTAATGGTGTTGAAAGACTACCTCCCGCGGCTGGGGTTTTATAAGAGCGGGCATTGATAACCAAATAGACTGTTACAGGAATAATGAATAGGACAACTAGAAGTCCGGCTAAGGAGAGAATTGATTTTTTGGTTTTGAAAGTTTGCGCAAACAAGATAATTAAATTATTTACTTGTGCATTTAGAGTGTCAAGTAAACCTAAAGCCTTTACCAACTAACTCATTGGCAGAGTTTTCCAACGGAAGTACGGACTAAATCAGTGTCTACCGAACTCACCACTTTGTCCCCGTTCAAATCCCACGGTGATAATCCGATTGCTCCAAGGTGTTTTTGGACAATTAAAATGTCATTAAGATTGACAGCCCCGTTTCCATCCATGTCGTAACAAGTATCAGCATGAACCCAGTTTGCTGTTATATTTGCTGAATCAGTATTTTCGATATATTCAATTCGAACCGTGTGAACTCCTGCTGAGATGTTTTTTAGTTGGTTATAAGTAGCAGACCCCACTGAACCATCAAGGACTAAATCATTATCAACATAGACCACTACTTTGTCATTTACATTAGCATTAAAACGGTATTTTGCAGAGTCAAAATTAAATGTTCCTGTCCATCTTATTGAAAATGTATCGACAGCAATGCTTGTATCTGGGCTATTTGCCCCCCAGTTAAAGGATATCTTTTGGTCGGTACGGACAATTTTCTTATTAGTAAAGTCAATATTGTCAAAATATTCCCCAGTAAAATTATTAGTAGCTACTGGTGGTGCAGTAGTAAAAGATTGGACATACGTATAAGGACCCCATAGATTAGCCTGATTTTCTGCTGCAATCGCCCAGTAATAAGTTGTTCCAGGGTTCAAATTCGAAATAGTAATATTGTTTGCCGTAGTTTTCCCATAGAAAGGTGGAGGGTTTGTTTGCCCAATTGCGACTAAATATTCTCTTGGGTTTGTGTAGTTACACTCTACTCCCCAATTGTTTGGTGCAGCCCAAGACAGGCTAACACTTTGGTTGCCGCCGATTCCTGTCAAGACACCTGAACTGTTGAATGGTACAGTCGGAGCTGTTGGATTTTTCAAACTGCAGGTCGGGGTAACCAAACCTCTGGCAATCCAGTGGTTTACAATTGCTCCACTATTTTCCATAGGTCTTACCTGAACAGTCAGATCAACTGGCAAATCTGGTGGTAGTGAAGTAAATTTGGGGAAAGGATTATCCTCTGGAAAAGACGCGACCGTATCTACACAATTTGAGTAACCAGTACAAGCACTTGTACTAGTTCCGGCTTGGTTTAACTTTGCGCTAAAGTAAGGTTTAGCCCAAGTGACTGTATAGTTACATGAACTCGCAAAACAAAGTTGGTTAACACCTTTCATCACTTTCCAGGGCACGATTCCCGATTGTATCGTTTGGTAATCCACATAGATATCGTAGTAAAGTGGCTGTCCATTACTATTCAAGGGCTGAAGTCCAATAGTTTGTGAATAGGTTGTAACCAAACCCGATCTTTTCTGGCAATATGGCGAACCTCTAGTGGTGTTGGCAATACACCACTCTAAAATAAAGCCTCCCAATGTCACTCTCGGCGAATAGTTTGATCGACAGCAATCTGGGTTGGTATTGGTTATACTCGAAGATGTCCCAGATGTAGGATAGCT
>DATIHF010000048.1:0-3113 GCA_035480955.1 Saccharimonadales bacterium (SeqCode)
AAGTAAGTGAAAAAGATTTTTAGCCAAAGGCTCACTGGCTGGCCGCTTTGGTGTCACCTTTTCGGCAAAAGGTGACAAAGGAACTAAACAAAACTTGAGTTCATACAGTATACTTGGCTTCAATGGTTGATTACGTAAACATTAAAGTAATAGCTGGAGACGGTGGTGATGGCCACGTTTCTTTCCTACGCCAAAAAGGGAAACCGTTCGGTATACCTGAAGGCGGTGATGGAGGGGATGGCGGCGATGTCTTCATCGTGCCTTCAAAAGACCTCAATACCCTAGCTCCTTACCGTTATAAAAAAGATTTTCAAGCATTCCAAGGTGAACACGGTGGGCGAAATAATAAAACTGGCGCCAAAGCAGCAGATTTATTGCTGGAAGTCCCGCTGGGAACTTTGATCAAAGACGAAAAAGGAGAACTAATTTACGATCTCACCCAACCAACTGAGAAAATTATGGTTGCCAAAGGTGGTGAGGGTGGACGAGGCAATATTCACCTGCGTCATGTGATCAGGGAACGCCAGAATGCTGGGGTTCGCGGTTTCATCAAAGTCGGCGAAAACGGTTTCCCAGGCGAGAGTATTTCGTTGACTTTGGAACTCAAACTTTTAGCTGATGTTGGGCTAGTCGGGCTCCCCAACGCCGGAAAGTCTACATTAATTTCGAAACTAACTAGTGCTAAACCAAAGATCGCTGACTATCCTTTTACAACCCTGGAACCAAACCTGGGAGTTTTAACCATTGACCGTAAAGAAATCGTCATTGCTGATATCCCCGGGCTCATCGAAGGAGCCAGTTCTGGGAAGGGCCTGGGCGATCAATTCTTGCGTCATGTAGAGAGAACTAGGTTACTCCTTCATCTAGTCTCCCTCGACTCTACAGCCCCTCTTGAGGACTACCTAACTATTAATAAGGAGCTAAGTAGCTACAGCGAGAAACTGAAAGAAATTCCCCAGATAGTTCTCCTGACAAAATCTGATTTGGTGGGTGAGGAAAAGGTTAAAGAAGTCCTCGCACAGTTTAAGAAAAAGAAGTTAAAGACAATGGTGATTTCCTCAGTAGCTGGTTTAGGTTTGGAAGAACTGAAAAAAGAGCTAGTTAAAAAGATCGGTTAGTTTTCAATTAGCCTACGTCACGCCTTCAAGGTTTCGAGTGGTGGACCCGGGCGGACTCGAACCGCCTGCCTCTGCAATGCGAATGCAGTGTTCAACCAGGTAAACTTCGGGCCCCGGGATTGTTAAACAACTTTTGGTGGACCTGAGGGGACTCGAACCCCTAACCTCCTCCATGCCATGGAGGCGCGCTAACCAATTGTGCCACAGGCCCAAGCACTGGAGCATTTTACCAAATAGCCATTTCTCTGACAACTTCCCCGCCATTGCGAGCAGCGTTAAAGAAAAAATTAACCAAGCGAGATATTAAGTGGACTTGTTTGAGGCTTTAGCCGAGTTGTCCAACGTATACGAGCGACTTAATTTTTTCTAGCGGCGCAAGCCTGGCGGAAGTTTTGGCTACTTTTCTAAAAAGTAGCAGGAAAATTAATTTTATTTACTAAAAGAAAAACCCGCCTTGCAGCGGGTTTCCCTTTCAAACTCAATCAGAGTTTAGATCTTTGACTTGAATTTCTTGAGTGCCCATCCAGCTGGGACCAAACTTGAAACCAAGAGCATTACTTCTCCTGGACCAGTGTTTGGAAGTTCCGCTGGTTTGGTAGGAGTGGTAGGTGGAGTTACCGGAGGGGTAACAACTCCTAAAACTTTACCCTTAAGTACTACTTCACAGGCAATTGCCCCAGAAGTTTCGTTAGCTGAAAGAATAGCCACGTTTTTGAGTGTTTGCCCATCAACTAGACCATCCATAATAGTAACTTTGTACTTGAGGTTTGCTTCCATACCTGCAGGCAAGTTACCAATGTTCACATGAGAGTTGATCCAGTTGTCATCGATAGCAATAGATTTACCATTGATGTCCAAAACTGTACTACCTGGAACGTACTTGAACGGAGCGTTGATTTTGTCAACGACAATGATATCGGTCAAGTTGATGTTGCTTTGGTTACAAATCTTAATATTGAATGTAACCACGTCTCCAACACTCACGCTGGTTTTGTCAGCGGTTTTAGCAGCACAAAGTGCTGTTGAGCGGAAAACCATTTCAGTTGAAGCTTGAGCTTGAACTTTATTAGTTTGCTCACTGTTCGAAGCTGCTACACTCCAAATAATGTCCTTTGGGTTAGCGTTTTGAGCAACTTTAGTTTGGTACTTAACGACCACAGATTTACCAACAGGGATTTTACCCAAGTTAGTGTGAGTAGTAATCCAGTTGTCATCGAGCTTTACAGTTTGTCCACCAGGCACACCTTGTGCGGTAGAAGAACCTGGAACGTAGTCAGCTAGGTTTGGTTGATTGATCCAAAGTAAAACGTTGGTCAAATCAACATCACCGGCGTTTTTAGCGGTAATTGTGTAGCTGAGAGTCTCACCACGGTCAGCGATAGCTTTATCGACAGTGTCGGTAAGCACTAGGCTTGGTCCAGTAGCCGCAGTTGCGGAACTGATCAAAGCTGGGTTAGCTGCGAAGGAAATAGTAAGAGTAGCCAAAGCTAAGGCTACAGAAGAAATTTTCTTAAATACAGTTTGGTTTAACATAACTTATAAATAAAGAACCTAGCCTTGGGCTAGGCAGAATCTACAACTTCCTAGCTGCAGAGTCCTTTAGGAATCTATTTTTGGCAGGCAATTAATAATGCTTAAACTATATCACTTACTATGAGTCTTGTCAAGTCCCTACTATTCCCCACTCTACCTGAGCTTGGCAAAATTCACAACAAACAATCTTATCCTCGCTAACTATAGATCGCTTCTTTCCCTTCTCCCCTTGGTCTTTGACCAGTTCACTTGAAACTAACCTCAGGGCTAATTTCAAAAAAACTGGCGGGGAGGGAGTCTGTTTGTCGCTGTTATGCGCACAAATAGACTCTCCTCCCACGCTGTCATGCTCGACTGCTATCAAGGCACAAGCGGTCGGGTCGGCCTTACGGCAAATCCGTGTGCTTGTGTCTCGGCGATCTAGAGCTGACTTTCAACGGTCGTCAGTGGGTGACGTTTCCG
>DATIHF010000049.1:0-12177 GCA_035480955.1 Saccharimonadales bacterium (SeqCode)
TGATTGGTTGCGCCACAATTTCACCAACAAACCCGATGGGATGCCGGGATCGACTCTGGGAATGGATAATATTCAATCTGTGATCGCTCCTTTCCTGATTCACGAATATGATCTCGGTAAAGGACAATCCCCTGCTGATCAAAATCTGATAAAAAGTTCCTCTGCGGTAGTGGTGATCGGATCTAAAAACGATGAAACAAAAAGTTGGGTAAAGGTAGGGGAGCTCTACGAAAAAATCGTTCTTTTGGGAACCAAAAATGGTTTGAGCAATGCGACCATGGCCTCACTTATCGAACTGGGAGATTTACACAAAAAACTCGCAGAAGTGATCGAGATGAAAAGCAGACCACAAATATTTTTCCGGTTGGGATATTCTGATGTAAAGGCAAAAAGATCACCAAGGCGTTCGCTGAAAGATGTTTTAATTACTTAAACCCATAAATTAAAGCATTTCCAGGAGCTCTGAGTTTTTTCATTTTTACTTCTTTCAACCCCACTTCGTTAAACCATTTTTCTACCTCACTGAAAGAATAAGTTTTTCCTCCAGCTTGGTTAAAGAGCATCAACCCTTGAGCAGCTGCAACGGTCTTTGCAAGATCAGAGTTGCCGGAAGCGTTCTTTATCTGATCCAAAATCACATACATTCCACCAGGATTTAAGGCTTGGTAAATTTTCTTTGTTAGCCTCAGGTTTATATCATCCTTTAACCCGTGTATCAGGTTAAAAGCAAAAATTACATCATATTTTTTGTCAAAATTATCTTTTAAAGCGTCTCCAACTAAAAATTTGACTCTATCAGACATTTTTTTCTCGCGAATCACTTCGTTTGCATATTTTTCAACTGGCTTTAGATCTAAAATAGTCCCTTTCATACCGGGAATTTTGTTGCAATACGCTATCGTGTGTAAACCATGTGAACCACCAATATCCAAAACTGTCTTCCATTCAGATTTCTTTGGGAGAATCTTTGCAATTTCTTCTGCATTAGAACCACCAATTTCTATCATCGTTTTATTGAAAATATCCCACTGCTCAGGTGTGAAAAGATCAAGATTAACATCTCTTGGCTCCCCTCTTTTTACATTTTCTTCTAATTCTCCTAGCGCATCAAAAACATAAGCTGAGAACAGTATTGTATTTTTCATTGAACTATTGGAGTTTTGTGAAAAAAACTTTCTTCCTCGTTTTGTTAAAGAGTAATTGTCACTTTTTTTCTCGACGTAACCAAGAGCAACTACACAATCCATAATTGGCTCCAAACTGTTGGGTTTTGAATCAGTTTTTCTTGCAAGCTCCTCCAAAGTAAAGTTACTTTTATCCAAAATTTCAAAAATATTTAGCTGTATTGCAATTTGAAGTGCTCGACCTAATATTACGTTCGTCAAGGAATCAAGCAATGGGTGAGGTATAACGTTTGTTCTCAAAAGGATGCTCTCTAGCAAACTGAACTTGTGTATCATATTTTCTCCTTGGAATTATGTTAAAATTATTTAAAATCCCATGGATTTACTTATACTTGTTTTCTCAATTTTAGGCAATTTATCTCTAGGTTTATTAGTTTATTTCAAAAACCCTAAAAGCACAACTAATAGGTTATTTTTTGCCTTAACGCTTAGTCTTTTTCTAATGCTTACGGCGAATTATTTTTCAGTCGGGGATCACGATCCTAGCACCATATTAACGGGGATCAGATTTGCAATGTTTTTCGCATCTGCCGTCTCATATTTTTATCTTCTTTTTGTCTTAACATTTCCCAAATCAACTCTCCAGCTCCAAACGAGAAAATTCATTATCCTCACTGCACTTACACTTACTACAATGCTGGTTGATATCTCAGCATATACTTTTACATCGATTAAACTCACTGACTCAGGTGCCCAACCAACTCCAGGCCCAGGGATTATTCTGTTCGCTATTGTTACAGTTGGTTCTGTTATTGCTTCAATTTATACCCTTATACATAAATCTAGGCACTCTACTGGGGTGGAAAAGACCCAATTTAACTTTATCTTATTGGGTACATCTGTAATGTTTGGCTTGATAATCACAACCGTATTTATCCCAGTAAATGTTTTCCAATACTCTGCATTTGCACCACTCTTACCCGTCTACACGCTGGCCTTTGTAGGTGCAACTGCTTACGCTATTGTACGTCATAGGCTGCTTGATGTTCGGGTAATAGTAGCTAGAACAGTAGCTTATGTTGGTGTAGCAACTGTTTTATTTGTTTTCTATATACTTCTATCTGTTTTAGCAGCCACATTTTTCCTTGCAACACCTTTTACAGTTCGACAAATAGCAGTTCTCAGTATTATAAGTATCATTACGGGATATACATTTCAACCATTACGGATTCTTTTTACTCGGCTAACGGATAATATTTTCTATAAGAACGACTACGACTCCAATCTTTTTCTTTCTAGTCTTACAAAAGTCATGGCAGAGGCTATTTTGATCGATGATATCGCCCACAAGCTTCTCCAAAAAATAATTTCAGAAATGCGAATCACTAGGGGTGCTTTTGTCCTCACCGACGCGGGCAAGATCTTTGTGACTGAACCTCAAGGCTACAAAGAAGAGCCGAAATTTTCCGAAAAAGATGTTTTTGCCCTGCAGGCGCTGGATAAAAACCTTATTTTCGAGGAGCTTGAGGAGGGTCCCTCGAAAGATCTGATGAGAAAGCTCAATGTCACCGTCGTGATCCCTCTCAAAACCCAAGTCGACCACGTTGGTCTGCTCTTTTTGGGTGAGAAAGCCTCGGGTGAGATTTACTCAGCCAAAGACATTAAGGTACTGGAAATTTTCTCTCCCGAAGCGGCGATTTCTTTTGAAAATGCTAAGAGTGTTGAGAAAATCCGCCGGTTCAACATCACCTTGAAAGAGCAGGTCGAGCGAGCGACTCACGAACTCAAAGACGCTAACGCCCAGCTCAAAGAGCTGGATAAACTCAAAGACGAATTTTTGTCGGTCGCTTCCCATGACCTACGTACACCAATGACCGCGATCAAAGGCTACCTCTGGATGGCGATCAACGAGAGAGCTGGCAAAATCACCAACCCTGACCTCAAACGCTATCTGGACATCTCTTATACTAGTGCGGAGCGCATGATTCAGCTCATCAATGACCTTTTGAACGTTTCCCGTATCAAAGCCGGCCGGATGCAGATGGTTTTTGAAGGTCTCGACCTCAAACCTTTGATGGACCAGATCTTTGCCGAGATCATGTCCAAAGCCGCGGAGAAGAAAATCATCTTAAAGTATGAGGCCGACGCCGGGATTCCTAAAGTAATTTTGGACAAGCAGCGCTTCCCAGAGATTTTGCAAAACCTCATTGGTAACGCGATCAAATTCACTCCTGAAAAAGGCAAGATCACCGTCACTGCTAAAAAATCAAAAGAAAAAGGCCTAGTGGAGATCGCCGTCACCGACACTGGGGTCGGTCTCTCCAAAGAAGACTCCAGTAAATTGTTTGAAAAATACGGCCGCATCGAAAGCTCTTACACCGCGGCCAAGACTTCTGGTGGTACTGGACTCGGGCTCTACATCACGAAAAATTATGTCGATATGCACGGCGGGAAAATCTGGGTCGAGTCCGAGGTCGGCAAAGGCACCAGCTTCATCTTTACTCTGAAAATCGCCGATGATGAAGAGCTGAAAAAAATGAACGCGGCACAGAAAAAAGAAACTTCTCCGACCATCCCCCAACCAGGTAATAGCGTTGCCCGTGAGGCAACTGTTACAATAGGCAAATGATCAAACTCACTCTCGATACGACGCTCGCCAAAGTCGCTAAGGTTAGCTTAACTAGTGAAGAGAAAACTTTAGTTGAGGTAACTGGCACTTCTCCCCTGCCGGCAATTGAGGAGGCTCTGAAAAAAGCTGGTTTGAAGCTCGCGGAAATCGATCAGTTTGACTCTCTTCCTGGTCCCGGCTCCTACACGGGCGTGCGGATTGGAGCCGCGGTCGCCAATACTCTAAATTTTGCTCTTGGAAAAAAATTCGAACTAATTGAGCCAATCTATCAGTAAATTATCCTCGGAATAACACGAGGAGAATGATTGACACTCCAACTACTATCCGATAAATCACAAAAATATTGAAATTGTTTTTTGCTACATAGCGCAGCAAAAATTTGATGGCAATGAAACCAGAAATGGCCGCGGAAACCATCCCCACGAGGAAAACCCCACCAGAGCCCCCGGCAAGTGAGCCGTGGAGGATTTCTTTGAGTTTGATCGCTCCCGCTCCCACGATCACCGGCGTCGAGAGTAAAAAAGAAAAGCGGGTGGCGGTGACTCGGTCGAGACCGCGGAACAAACCGGTCGTGATCGTGACACCACTGCGCGAAACTCCTGGGAAAAGGGCGAGACACTGGGCTAGTCCAACCAAAATCGAATCAACCAAATTCAAATCTTTCTCTGCTCGATCACCTTTGTCTCGTCGGTCGGCCCAAAAAAGGACAAAAGAAAAGATAATTAGTAAAACAGCGACCAGAAGCGGCTCTCGGAGATAGCTTTCAACATATTTATCAAAGAAAAAGCCGATGATTGCCGCCGGGATCGAGCCAATTATTATCAGACTCAAGAGTCGAGCGCGCGTATCATTCCAAACAGCAGTTGTTCCTTTTGGTAAGGTCTTGAAGAAAGCTCCGAAAAGCGCAATCCAGTCTTTCCAAAAGAAAGCGACCACAGCCACGGCGGTACCCAAATGCAGGGCCACATCAAAAGCCAGAGAGTCCACCACCCCGTGCCAATTGAATAGGTATGGAACTAGTATCAGGTGTCCCGAGGAAGAGATAGGGAGAAACTCGCTGGCTCCTTGAACTAAACCTAAAATTAGTGCTTGAAAAATTTCCATTTTCTTTAAGGATAAGCGTAAATGATAACATTGTCGGTTCGCACTGAACCGCGAATCAGCAGTACATCACTAGTTGTAAAAATCGAATCAATAAATGCCATGTAGCGCTCCAAGGCGGCTTTGTCTTCAAAAATTTTGTTGATCACCACTACTCCACCACTATTGACTAGCTTTTTCACCTTGATAAAAAATTCCTCTGACTCAGTCCCCACCGCGACGGCCCCGTGAGAAAAAAGATCCACCGCGACTAGATCGTATTTGTAACGCGCGTCAGAAACAAATTTCAAAGCGTCTTCAACGATAATGTTGACGTTTTTTTCTTTAAAATCAAAAAACTTTTTCCCCAGCTCAACCATCAGGGGATCAATCTCAACTCCGTCGATGGCGATCGGTCCAAATTTATTGGTCAGAAGTTTGGCGATCGTCCCTCCGGCCAAACCCAAGATCAAAACTCGGCTGTCTTTCCCTAAGGAGGGAATATTTTGGATAAAACCGTCCCAGTAGCTTCCGGTGAGACCTTTTTTGTTGAGATTGCGCGATTGAGTGTAGCCCGCCGCGATCAAACGGCGCTCCCCGAAACTCTCAATCACTTTGATGTCACCGTTGCGGCTACTCTGTCCTTGAAAGAGTGTCTTTGCCCAGAATGTCACGGAGTACTTTGGGAACTCTGACGCTCCCATCCTTTTGTTGATAATTTTCTAAAATTGCCACCAGGATGCGTGGTATCGCGATGGCGGTGCCGTTGAGGATATGAACATAGCTTTTGCTGCCGTCTTCTTTTTGATAACGTATGTTGAGTCTTTTGGATTGGAAATGAGTCGTGGTGGAAATCGAGTGAGTCTCGCGGTATCTTTTTTGCGAGGGGATCCAAGTCTCAATATCGATCGTCTCTGCACTCGGAAAGCCCAGGTCCCCGGCGGCCAATTTTTTCACTTGGTAGGGGAGTCCCAACTCTTTCATTAGCTCCTCCGAAAGAACGAGCATTTCCCGACGGTATTTTTCATCATCCTCGGGTCGGACAAACTCGACCATCTCGACTTTATCAAATTGATGGACTCGGAGGATCCCGTGGGTATCTTTTCCATAAGAGCCAGATTCTCGGCGGAAACAAGGGGAGATCGCCACGTATTTTTTTGGAAGCTCGCTCTTAGCGAAAACTTCCTTGGAATGCATCGGCACGATCGAGTGCTCCCCAGTACCAACCAGATAAAGATTTAGTTCTGAACCATTGTCCTCTTCGTTAATATCTTTGACGAGGTAATAGTTGTCATTGCCACCGGCCTGCCAATAACCGAGTCCGCTAGTTATTTCCGAACGTATCAGTGCGGGCGGAAAAATTGGGGTAAAACCTTCTTTGACCAATCGAGAAGTAGCGAATTGGACCAAAGCCAACTCCAAGAGCGCGGCATCGCCTTTGAGATAAGCAAAGCGGGAACCGGAAACTTTGGCAGCGCGGGGGATATCGATAATTCCTAGAGCCTCCCCGATTTTCACATGATCAGCGACTTCAAAATCAAATTTTGGCAAGTCTCCCACTTTGCGCAGCACTACCCCATCTTCTTCTCCACCTTCGGGAACATCAGAGAGTGGGGGATTGGGAATTTTGAAAAGTTCACGCAGATACTCCTCCTCTACCGCCGACAGGGAGTGTTCAAGTTTTTCTAGCTTTTCTTTTATTGCTCTTCCTTTTTCAATATCACGACTACTCGCCGCTTGGTTTTTTTCAGCACGAAGCTCGTCAACTTCTTTGATCAGCTTGAGTCTTTGATCGTCGATTTCCACTAAATGGTCGAGGTTGACCTTGGCACCTTTACGCGCCAAAAGTTTCTCAACCTCTTCCCTATTTTCTCTGATTTGTTTAATGTCGATCATTAAATTTCTTTTTTGCTTCTTTTACCCCAAATGACTTAATTAGCTCGCCTGCCTTCGGCCCGCTGCTTTTCCCCAACAATTTAACATAAACCGCTTGAAAAGCTTCAACTGGTTTCAAATCCAGCTCTTTACCTTTATTATAGATAAAAGTTTGAATCTCGTCTTCTGACATCTCTGAACTCAAGCCTTCGGCAACAATTTTTAACAATTCTTTTTGCCCTGAATTTAATTCAACAACTTCTTCCGTTTCTGCCTGACCAAATTTCTCTAGCCAAATCTGAGCGTACTTAATTCGTAACTTAATTGCCTCTCTATCTTCATTTGTTAATTTTTCGCTCTTTGCCTTTTCCGCTTCAACCAAAATTGAATCCTCAGTCTTTAGGTTTTTTAGCTCACTTATCAAAGTTGAAAACCGCACATTAAACTCTTCTTTGATCGAGCCGATCTGGGAAGCTTCCCAAGTTTTGGCGAGATCTTCGTTGGTTTTTTTGAAAAAAGCACTCTGTCCCCGATCAAACTCGTCAAATAAATCAGGAATCGTGTTGGGGTTTGTCGGATCAAAATCAATCGCTCGCTGATACGGAACTCTCGCGAAAAGAAAGCGCAAAATTTCTGGAGGTAGCAGCTGGGCAACTTCAGCCGCTGAACTACCCAAACCTTTCGAAGAGCTCATTTTCTTGCCACCAAAAAGAATGTGTTCGTAAGCGATATCAGCCGGTGGCTCAATTTTGAAAACTTCTTTCGCGATTGTGTTGGCAACATCGCGTGTCCCTCCTTTGGACGAGTGGTCTTTACCGGCGCCTTCAACAGTAACTTTCAGTGAGAACCATTTGGCACTCCACTCGACTTTGTAGGGCATTTTACCAGTTCCCCCAAAGGGAGAGACTTTGCCAGAGTGGCCACAGCCTTTGGCCCACTCGACTAGATCCTCTTCGCAGGAGTATTCAACGGTTTTTCCGTCCCAATTGGTTGCATGAGTCGTACCGATTTTGCCGCAGTTTTCACAAACTGGCTGAAAGGGGAGCCAACCTTCTTTCTTTTGCGAACCGGAAACCCTGTGGTAAATCTCTTGAATTTTTTCCGCGTTGTCTAGAGCAATCTTTATCGCCTCGTCCAATTTCCCACTCTCGTAGAGTTGTGAACTCCAGATTATTTCCGGCTTCGCTCCAAGAGAATTGAAAACCTTGAGAAAATCTTTGGCGTAGTACTCAGCGTAAGAACCACTTCCTTCGGGGGAGGGAACGTCTTTCAAAGGCTTACCCATGTATTGTGAATATTTTTCTTGCTCGAGATAAACTGGTAGGCCATCCATCGGGTCGAAATCATCAAAATGATAAGTGTAGTGGGATTTTTTCCCCAACTCCAACAAAGCTTTGTGGACAAAATCGTGGATTAGCACTCCCCTTAGTGAGCCAACGTGGATTTTTCCAGACGGAGTCTTGGCGTCGTTAACTAAGTAAGAATCTCTTTCTTTAAAATTTTTCGCGAGGATATCTGCCCAAAACATGGAAATAGTATATATTGTAGCTTAGGTTTAAACAAGGGAAAAATAGGTCAGTTCAGAGTCATCTACGGTCTAGTTAACCTCTAGAACTTTGTAGGTGGCCTGTACTGCCGTGGAGATCTTCACTTCATCGCCGACTTTTGAGCCAAGCAAAGCTTTTCCAACAGGAGATTCGTTGGAGATTTTGCCTTCCATCGGGTTGGCTTCAACAGAGGAGACAATCGTGTATTCATCAACGTCATTGTCGATTTTTACTTTTACTTTCGAGCCAATACTGACGGAATTTTCACTGGTTTTCTCAATCACTTTGGCGTGAGTGAGGATCTCTTCGAGCTCCATGATTCGCCCTTCGATGAAGCTTTGCTCTTCACGAGCGCTGTCGTATTCAGAGTTTTCAGAAAGATCACCAAATTCCCTCGCGCGCGCGATTTTCTCCGTCACTTCGTGACGTTTTACTTTGACGAGATCATCGTACTCATCTTTAAGCTTTTTCAAGCCCTCCTCGGTCAAAAGGACTTTTGGTTCTCTTTTTTCTATAGTTTCGGTTTTTGTAGATTTTTTAGCCATTTGATTCTTTCTGACAGCAAATTTCAGCATTTTAATAAACGCAAAGTCCCCTTGTCGGGGACTACATTTCGGGCTCAGAAGAGCTTAAATACTCAAACCCGAGCGGACAACTTATTAACATAGGAATATAGCAGCAAAAGGCTTTTTTGTCAACCTAGTTGGCAACCCAAAAACTAGCGATTTTTTGAATTAGCTTCGATTTTTTAGTATAATGCTTAGGCTCAACGTGGCCCCGTCGTCTAGTGGTTAGGATACTTGGTTTTCATCCAAGAGATCGCGGGTTCGAATCCCGCCGGGGTCACCATTTTGACTGATATATCAATCTATTTAACCAACTTTTGCAGCAATATTTAGGATATCTTCTTTTGTGAGTTTATTATTAGAATCTTCGGATTTAAATTCAATAGTAATTCTGGTCTTATTCTCATCAAACATAATATAGATATAGACACCATCGTTTGAGCTACGATAGACAGCAGGTTTGTTTCCTACCATCACGTCAACACAATTATTATAAATATTTGAGTCGAAATGAAAAGGTGGATAATCTTTGTAATTAGTGCAATCAAGAGTATCCTTTGGAGAAAGATAGTTGAAAGACCAGAAACTAACTTTTTTACCTAAGTAGTGACTGTCAGTTTCAAATGATGGAAATCCTAAAATGCCTTGTTTATTTTTAGTTGAAGGTGAATGCTGACCAGGGGGTCCATCGTTCACCCAATCTTTATCATAGATATAACCTCCAGGAACGTGCATATTTACACCTTGATTCAGCAGAGAGGAATCTTGATTTGCTGCATTTGTTGCCTTCTGATTTTGAACGCTTTGAGAATACGTAGAAATTAAATAGAAACTAATTGAAGTTATTACAATAACAATTAACATAGACAATAATACTCTCGATTTTTTAAAGTTCTTCAGAAGTAAGATTGTTAATGGAGTAAAAAAAGTTATTGTAGGTAAAATATAAATAAAAGATATGAGAAGATATTGAAATAAGTTTGGTTTATAAGGTACATCAGACCAAGTAAGTCCGACTGCAATAAAAACAGTTCCTAAAAACACCACGAACCCTAAAATACCGCCTAGTAGTATGGTTAGAAAACATAAAAAGAAAAACTTAAAAGATACTTTTTTATTTGGAGGAGTTTGTTGTAGTATCGACTGTTGTGGAACCTCTTCGGGCATTGTGTTAATTATCTAGACTTTTTCTCGCTAAGTCAATTTAATGTTCTAGACAACTTAGGTAGTTACTTTTATTCTGCAGCTTAGGTTCATTTGAACTTAGTATATTCAAATTCTTCCATTGCGTCAGAACCTGCACCAGTGTGTTTAGTTGCAAAGTGGCTAGGGTCACCAAATTGACTGATATAACAGTCAAAACCCAAAACCAACGGCCCCAATTGCAAGAGCAAATAAAAGGAAAAGTAAGTTTAGTGGTACAACTAACCAAAGTAAATATTTCAAATTTGGCATCTTTTTCCCAAAAAGTACAACAAGAAGAATCAGTATCCCCGAAATTAGATATGCAGAGTAAAGAATTGGAGAAGAAGGTCTGCAAGGTGCATTTGGACCAAAACAGGGTTTATTATTCTCGTATAAACCTAATATGACTAAGGCGTCCAAGAATGGGAGTGTGAGCAGAAGTTTAAGCATTAGTAATATTATATTTGTTTTAAGATTTTAATCAACTTAGGTAGTTACTACTACATTGATGCTTAGTCTCAGTTGCTCCGAATATATCCAAAGCCTTCCATTCCTTCAGAACCTGAACCAAAGTATTTATTTGCAAAGATGCTAGGGTCACCAAACAAATTGTATTGACACTCTTGACAGAGTAATGTAAGCTTTTCCTAAGGAGTACTGCTCAAAATTTAAACCTAGAAATAAAGCAGTTTATTTTAATGCCCGAAGAAACTACCCCAGGTTCCAGCTCAGCACCTTCTGCACCAGTAGGTTCTGAAACCCCAGCTACTCCAACACCACCAACTTCATCACCAATGGATTCACCTATCGCTCCCCCAATGGGAGCAACTGCGATGGAATCTGCACCGATCAGTCCGCCCTCGATGGATCCAACACCACCTGCAACAAACCCAATGGATCCACCGATGAGTACTCCCACGCCAGAACCACCAGCACCGAGTACTCCGGCAGTTGATCCAATGACTCCAACCCCACCAGCTCCAGAACCGGTAATGCCACCAACAAGTACACCTGAGCCGCCAATGCCGCCAGCTGTACCAGACCCAAGCCCAATGACTCCGACTAGTGCACCAGAACCTCCAGCTATGCCAACACCGGCCGCTCCAGAACCACCAGCAATGCCTTCAACACCTGAGCCAACTGTTCCAGCAGCACCAGAACCAATGCCACCAACAATTCCGGAACCAACCGCCGCTCCAAGTGTCCCGAGCGCACCAGAACCACCAATGGCACCATCGGCGCCAATGGCCCCTGAGGCCCCTTCAGCAGTAACAACTCCACCAGTTGAGGCCGCGCCTCCTCCTGTCGTTCAAGCTCCACCCACTACTCCGGAACCACCCGCTCCTGGTGAAGCGACTGGCCCGAGTTGGCTCAAACAGGATGCAAATAGCGCCAATGCTCCAATTACTCCAAGTCTCTCGGAAACAAGCCCAGATTTGGCCAATGCTCCTCTTCCCTGGCAAACACCAGGTGATCAGCCAGCAGAGGCTGCTGCTCCCGCAGCTGCAGTAGCGGCTGCTCCAGAAGAGCATCATGGTTTTCCAATTATGATTTTTGTAGTTTTGGTGATTGCGATTATCGTCGCGATTGGGATTTTCCTCTTTGCCAACGGCTCACTTCCCGGTAGTTAAGCCCCAAAATTTCGTTTTCTTTTTTCAAAATCTTCGACTGCAGCTTTCAAATCTTGCCCGCCAAAATCTGGCCAAAGAGTGTCGGTGAAATAAAGTTCACTGTAGGCCGCCTGCCAAAGCAAAAAGTTGGATAGCCTTTTCTGCCCACCAGTCCTAATTATTAGATCAGGGTCAGGTAAGTCTTTGGTAAAGAGCAAGTCGGAAAACTCTTCCAGAGTAGCTTTGTCTGATTTTAATTTTTTGGCCGCCTCGCTAATTTCTTCCCTCGAGCCATAATTGAGGGCAATATTTAATTGGCTCACCTTTCCCTCGGCCAAACTTTTTTCCGCAATTTTGACTGCTTGTCGCACTGCAAAGGGAAGTGCCTGGGTATTGCCAATAAACTTGATCCGAACTCCCTCTTCTTTGAGCATCGGAATTTTTTCAACCAACCCTTTTTGAATCAGAGCAAAGAGCTCTTTGAGTTCCGATTTTTCCCGTTCTTTCAGATTTTCTGTTGAAAGCGCGTAGACTGTTAAAAAAGGAATTCCCAGCTTTACC
>DATIHF010000050.1:0-8889 GCA_035480955.1 Saccharimonadales bacterium (SeqCode)
GAAAAAGATTTGCAAGACAAACAAATTAGTAATAAAGTTTGGGTTAAGGGAAAGCTTATCAACTTTGTAGCAGACTAGACATGACCCGTGACAATAGCTGGTTACTCTCAAGACTCGATCGGCTTTGGTCCAGCCATTTTGCCGATGTTCCACAGAAAAATAAAGTTTTCATCAAATTTTCCCGTGTCTCCAAATTTCGCTTTGGTTCAATCCGCATGCACCCGAGGACTAAAGAAACCTTGATTTTGATCAACGGCAAGTTCAAGGAGACCTCCTTTCCTGAGGAAATTGTCGATCACACGATCGCTCATGAACTAGTTCACTACGCCCACGGCTTTTCTTCACCGAACAAAAAGCTCCATCAGTATCCTCATCGAGGTGGGGTGATCGAAAAAGAGTTAAGTGAGCGTGGGCTGAAACATTTGTCGCTTGCCTACAAGAAATGGTTGAAAGACTACAAAAAAACTCTCCGCAGCAAATAAGCATGGAAAAAATAATTGAACTCACCGACAAATACAAAATTCCTTTGATTATCGCTCTAGCAGGAATTTTGCTAATTGGTCTGAGCCTGATTCTGCCAAAACTGAATAATTCTAAGAAAGACTTAGTTTTAGAAAAATCCGCTGCTACTACAACCTCAACAGAAAAAAGCTTCGGCAAGAAACTCAAAGTCGATGTCTCTGGCGAGGTTCAAAAACCTGGGGTTTACGAACTCTCTGAGGGTGAAAGAGTTCAGGATGCGATTTTACTAGCCGGTGGCTTCACCACTTCAGCTGACTCGGCCTGGATTTCTAAAGAGCTCAATTTAGCTTCGAAAGTTATCGACGGGCAGAAGATTTACGTTCAAAAGAGTGGAGAGGTGGCCGCAATTTCCAGCCAAGGAACCTCCAATAGTTCAACTTCGATTGTAAATATAAACTTTGCCACAGAAACCCAATTGGATACTTTGCCCGGGATTGGTGCGGTGACCGCGGGGAAAATAATCTCGGGAAGGCCCTACAAGAGTATTGACGAGCTTCTTTCGAAAAAGATTGTTGGTAAAGCTACTTTTGAAAAAATCAAAGGAATGGTGAGTGTCAACTAAAGGACTGTGGTTGGTTTTTGCAATTGCTCTAGCAATTCTCCTGGCTCGTTTTTACTTTTTCTACACCCAAAAGCCAAATCTTTCCAGCCAAACTAGGTTCACCGGTTCGATTTCAAGTGAACCTTACTTAAAAACTGGCAAGCTGATCTTTCAAGTAAACAAATACCTGGTTTTCGCTGACTATCAGAACTTAACCTACGGGGACAAAGTATTAGTTCAAGGAAAGGTTGATAAAAATAAAATTCAGGCCACTAGGGTTGTTTTAGAGAAAGAAGGACCAATTGGTGGCTTTTTTAAAGAGGGAAGGAGAAACCTCAACCAAAAAATTGTTGAGACATTCCCAAGTCCAGAGTCAGATTTATTGTCAGGAATGCTACTAGGCATCAAAACAAACCTATCAAAAGATTTCAAACAAGATCTGATCAACACCGGCACTCTCCACGTTGTGGTGGTTTCTGGCTACAATATCACCTTACTGGCTAGTTTTTTCCTTTCCTTCAGCTTACTAATCGGTAGGAAGAAAGCTAGCTTTTTGGCAATTGGAGCAATTTTCCTTTACGCTGCTTTGGTGGGAGCGAGTCCACCGACGATTCGGGCGGTAATCATGGGAACCCTTACTGTTGTGGCCATGATTCTTGGTCGACAAGTGATCGGAGTTTATCTATTGCTTCTGAGCGCTTACCTAATGCTTTTGATCTCCCCGGAAAATCTCTTCGATATTTCCTTCCAACTCACCTTCGCCGCGACTTTAGGAGTAGTCACCCTGACCGAATTACTTAGCAAAAGATTAGTAAAAGTGCCAAAACAGGTTCGCGAAACCCTATCCGGTACTTTGGCAGCCCAAGTTTTGGTAATACCGCTCATCTTTTTTTACTTCGGCAACATTTCCTTGCTTTCGCCAATCGTCAATGTCTTAGTTCTTTGGACTGTCCCGATCTCGACGATTTTAGGTTTCGTTTGGCTTGGGCTGACTTTTCTGAGCCAGACTGTTGCCCAGCTGTTTAGCTACTTGCTCTTGCTTCCCTTGAGCTTTTTTACTCAGGTTGTCGGCTGGTTTGGACACTTTGACCTTTTCGTTATCAAAGCTGATTCCGGCAATCTCCTTTTTCTGGTCGGGTACAGCCTGGTTTTGTTGGCCTTCTTACTCAGTTTTTTACTAAAAAAATATGCCAGAGCAGAAAAGAAATCTTAAGAGTGTTTGGTTTGCTGTAATTGCACTATTAGTTTTAACGAACGTAATAGTCTGGGCATTTTGGTTTTCTACCTCTGAAAAAAAGTTCAAAATTAGTTTCTATGATGTCGGGCAAGGGGACTCGGCTTTGATCCAAACTAAAGAAGGCTACAATATTTTGGTTGATGGTGGACCAAACAATAAGGTGGTTGATTATCTCAACCGAGATTTGCCGGTTAACGATCGGGAAATTGATGCTGTGATCCTTACTCATCCTCAAGCTGATCATATGTACGGGCTGATCGAAACTTTGAAAAAGTATAAAGTAAAAAAGATTTTGACGACCAACGCTACCAATAACACCAAGCTCTACCAAAACTGGATTGATACAATAAATAATAAAAAGATAGCTTTGGAGTACGTCAAAACCGGAGAAACACTCACTACAGGTGATGGAGTGACTCTAAAATTTGTCTGGCCACAGACTGATCAGCTGCAAAAAGTTGATGACCTCAACGTTGCCTGTGTGGTTTTTAAGCTAAGTTACGGTTCACTGGATGTTTTGATGACTGGCGATGCTGATGTTCAAACCCAACCTTATCCTGAAATCGAAAGTCATATCGAAGTTTTGAAAGTTCCTCACCACGGCTCAAAAACTGCGATCAAAGATGAAGAACTAGAGAAAATAAAACCCGAAATTGCTGTCATAAGTGTGGCTGCCAAGAATCGCTACGGTCATCCAACCGCAGTTACTCTAAACCAATTGCAAAGCTTCGGCGCAAAGATTTTTCGAACCGACCAAAGGGGAACAGTGAAAATTGTCAGTGATGGCCAAAGATGGTACACTCAAACTGAAAGATAGCTTAGGTTGACATTATATGATTAAGAATGAGATAGTTAAACAAATTTCAACTCTGCTGAAAGGAGAAAATCTAACACTTGAAAGTATCAGTGTTGAGGAGAGCTCTTTCGGAGATTATTCGACCTCATTTCCTCTCAAGCTAACCAAGTTCAAAAGTTATCAAACCCCTATCGAAGTTGCTAAGTTTTTTGTGTCTAAGCTGCAAAAAAACACACTATTTTCCGAAGTTACCGCGACTGAACCTGGATTCATCAATTTCAAACTAAACCAAAAAGAAGCCGCAAAGATGCTTTTGGAGATAATTCGGCAGGAAAAATACTACGGAAAAACCTCTCCCAACAAAAATAAAAAAGCTCGGGTCGAATTTGTCTCCGCCAACCCGACGGGACCTCTTCACATTGGTAATGCCCGAGGAGGACCAATTGGAGATTCGATTGCCTCTGTCTTGGAAAAGACTGGTTTCCAGGTTCAAAGAGAGTACTATAATAATGATATAGGGACTCAGGTTGATATATTTGGAGATAGTTTGATTGCTTTAATTAAAACTAAGCTTGGTGAAAAACAAGAAATCGTTGAAGAGAAAACTTACCAAGGAGAGTATTTGGAAGAGCTAGCCGAGAAAATCATCAAAAAGCTCTCTTTAACTTCAATTGAAACAGTTCAAAATAAATCAGAAGAGATCAAAGCTCTAGCAAGCGTAACGTTATCCGAGGAAATTATCGTCGATTGCCAAGCGATGGGTATTAGCTTTGATGAGATTATTAAAGAGAGTGAATTTCAGAGCTCAGGAAAAACCGAGAAGGTTGTCGCTAAACTAAAGAAAAAAGGTTTAACAAAAGAAAAAGATAGTGCAGTCTGGTTTGCACCAAATGATGCTTACCTCAAAGATCGTGAATCAGTCTTGGTTAGAGGCGATGGAAGAGCGACTTACTTTGCTGACGATATTGCTTATCACGAGGAAAAGTTTGAAAGCAAGCCTGACTTAGTGGTGAATATCCTAGGAAGTAACCACCACGGACACGTTCCCAGGCTTCAAGCGGCGATTGCTTCACTAGGTTTTGATGCGAATAAATTTAAACCGATCTTGTACCAGTATGTTAGGGTTCGACGAGGTAATGAAGTAGTTAAAATGTCCAAGCGGGCGGGGAATTACGTCACGGCCAGAGAAGTGCTCGATGAAGTAGGCAAGGACGCCTTTAGATTTTTGCTGCTTTTCAACAGCGCCAATAGCCATATAGATTTTGATTTGGAACTGGCAAAGAAACATAAAGCAGACAATCCGGTTTATTATGTTCAATACGCCCACGCACGATTAAGTAGTATTTTGAAAAAGGCATCTCCTTTGGATCTGGATAAGTTTGACCCAGGTTTATTAACAACAGCCCAAGAGTTTAGTTTGATCAAAAAAATTCTTGAGTTTCCTGACCTGGTTTTTGAACTATCAGAAAGCTTTGCCATTCACCAATTGGCTCACTACAGTATTTCCTTAGCCGAGCTTTTCCATCATTTTTATGAAAAAGACAAAGTCATCTCTTCAAACCAAGAGCTGACCCACTCTCGTTTAGCTTTGATTAGGGCGACAAAGATCACCTTGGAGAATTCACTTTCACTGCTTGGAGTTTCCGCTCCGGAAAGCATGTGAGGCGCGTTCCCACTTCAAAATTTCCCTTGATAGGTTAAAATACCTTCTTAATGAAAAACTTTCTTACTATTTCAATTAGCTTGATAGTGCTAATTGGCCTAATGTTTGCCATCAGCGCCTTTCTTGGGCGAGATTTGATCAATTCTGCTTTAAATTCTCTGGGGACTAATCTTTCTCAAAAAGACAATGCTAAAGTCAAAACTTCTTTCGCCGTGATTTCTGACACCCACAGCGACTCTTCCGACACCCAAAGAGCTCTCCAGCAGATCAAATCTCTAGGTTTGAAATTTGTAATTCACAGCGGGGACTGGACTACCGTTGGAACAATTGATGAGTTGAAAGCACAGAAAGCTATTTTCGACCGCTCTGGCTTAACCTATTGGGGAGTGATGGGTGATCACGATCGTTGGCAATCTGGTTCGGCCAATTTTGAAAAAGTTTTAGGCCGACCCTATGAATCTTTTGACCGTGACAATCTTCATTTTATCTTGCTTGACGATTCTGACCTGACTAATGGTTTGGGAGAAGAGCAACTTGATTGGCTCTCTCTTGATCTGAAAAAGAACCCTGACAGAGACAAGATCATTGTTATGCATCTGCCTCCTTATCACCCGAGCAGTGATCGAACACTCGCTGGAAAAGGGGGGACCAACAACTCTGGTTTGCAGGAACAAACTGACCAGTTGTTAAATATGATAAAAGATCAAAAAGTCTTGGCCATCTTTTCCGGCGACCACCATCTTTCTCAGAGCTATACAGAACCAAAAACGTCTGTTAAAATATTCATCTCCGGTGCGGCGACCTCAGAAAGAAACCTGCAAACCCCGCGTTGGGAATTGGTTCAAGTCCTGCAAGACCAAACTGTCAGAGTGACCGATCAAGTGATAAATTAGCTATGATTGATATACAAAAACAAACTATCAAAAATGACCTTAGAGTGCTAACCGCCTCAATGGCTTCAGTCAAATCGGCAACTGTGTTATTACTCGTGAAAGCTGGGTCCCGTTACGAAACCAAAGACCTCAATGGCATTGCCCACTTCGCTGAGCACATGTTTTTCAAGGGAACCAAAAAGCGCCCCACCGCAGTCGAGATTGCTTCTTTAATTGATGGTCTGGGAGCAGAATTTAACGCCTTTACTTCCAAAGAATACACTGGATTCTACATCAAAGCCGCCAGTTCTCACCTCGAATTAGTCACCGAAGTGCTCTCAGACATGCTCCTTAATTCCAAATTTGATCAAGAAGAAATTGACCGGGAAAGAAATGTCATTGGTGAAGAGCTGCGCATGTACCTAGACACCCCAATGCGCTACGTTGGAGATATTTACGAAGAACTCCTTTATGGTGACCAGCCGCTGGGTTGGGATACGGTTGGGACTTTAAAGTCTTTGCAAAACATCCAAAGAGATGATTTTCTCTCTTACAATAGTAAGTATTACCTTGGACCAAACATGATTTTTGTGGTTGGAGGAGATGTGACCGCCGACAAAGGTAAGGCTTTAGCCGAGAAATATTTCGCTCCTTTGCCAAAGAAACCTTCTCCGGCTTTTAATAAAGCTAAATTTGATCAGAAAAAACCAGCAATAAAACTGTTTTACAAAGACAGTGAGCAAGCTCATTTAGCACTTGGAGTTCGTTCGTTACCTTTGGGAAACCCAGAGCGCTACAAGATCGCGGTTTTAAACTCAATACTAGGCTCTTCAATGAGTTCGCGTCTCTTTATCCAGTTGCGCGAGCGTCGCGGTTTGGCCTACTACGTTCGCAGTGGTTCAGAGGAGTATCACGACGCAGGAAGCTTCTCTGCCCAAGCAGGAGTGGAACCAAAAAACATCAACGAAGCGATCAAAGTGCTGCTTGCAGAGTTTGGAAAAATAACTCAAGAGAAAGTTTCTGAAGCAGAGCTCAAAAAAGCTAAAGACTCTCTCACCGGGCGGCTAATACTCGAACTGGAAGATTCTCGTGATGTTTCCACCATGGTGGGCTTGCAAGAGCTTTTGGAGGACAAAATCCGCACGCCAGAGGAAATAATTGCCAAAGTTAACCAAGTCACTTCAGAAGAGATTACCGACATCGCTAGCAGACTTTTTGTTAACCAAGGTTTGAACCTCGCAATCATTGGTCCTTTCAAAGAAGAAGCTAAATTTAGTAAAGATTTGAAATTTTAGGAGAATCCTTAGCAATGCAAAAAACATTAGTTCTTATCAAACCTGACGCGCTACAGAGGGGATTGGTTGGTGAAATCACCCATCGTTTCGAAAGAAAAGGTTTAAAGCTAGTTGGATTGAAAATGGTTTCAGTCAGCGATGCACTAGTGGAAGAGCACTATGCTCACCACAAAGATAAACCGTTTTTTAGTGGGCTGAAATCTTTTATGCAAAGCTCACCAATCGTAGCAATGGTCTTAGAAGGCGTTGATGCGGCTCTTACGGTTAGAAAAATGGCAGGAATCACCAAATCTCGAGAAGCAGACTTCGGGACTATCCGAGGAGATTTCGGGATGAGTGTACAAGCCAACCTGATTCATGTGTCAGAAGATGAAAAAGCCGCAGAGGATGAGGTCAAGAGATTTTTTAAAGAAGAAGAACTTTTTGATTATCAGAGACCTTTTGATGCCAATATTTACGGGGAAGAAGAGAGAATCTAGTCGTTACTCGTGATCTTGTAGTTATACTTTTGGCCTGATGAGGCCCCACAGTCAACTTTCGTAGTTAGATTACCAGACCCCTCAAGTACAGCATAGAGATTGTAAGATTGGTAAGGCGCCACTGTTGTTGTCTCGTAACAAAACTCAAGGGTGCTTGCTCCAGCGGCGATGTTCTTTGGTAATTGTTTTGTGTAATTTTTTCCGTTGCAATCAACCCCATCAGTTCCCCAAACCGCAGTTTTTAAAGTTCCCCCGCCAGCATTTGTGTTGCAATCGGTCCCACCTGTATAGTAGCTAATTTGCCCAGTATTTGAAGCAGGGTATTGACTAGTATCTGAGTAAAACCGTTCGAGCATTGCCGCCACTGACTGCAAATCAGCGGTTCTTTGTTTGTCACGCGCACTTTTTTGAATTTGGGTGTAGGAAACAGCCAGCAAAGCGGCAAGAATCGCAAGAATTACAATTACGATCAGAAGCTCAATTAGTGTAAAAGCTCTTTGATTTAGTTTGGGCATAAGTAAACTATAGCAGAGGTAAAGCCTTTTCTTCAACATGGTCGGGGTGACACGGATTGAACGTGCGACCTCTGCGTCCCGAACGCAGCGCTCTACCACTGAGCTACACCCCGGTGTTATATTGCTCCAGAGAAATACAATTTTAGGCTAGATTGTGCTAAAATTCAAACACTTTATTTGCCCCTGTAGCTTAATGGATAAAGCAGTCCCGTCCTAAGGGAAAGACTGGGGGTTCGACTCCCTCCAGGGGCGCCACTATGGCAACTAAACAATACAAACGAAGGTTTTGGCTTTTTATAGCCATTAGGACTTTGGCAAACGCCCTCATTATTGGTGGGGTTATCTTTGCCTTTATTAGTTTCTGGCCGTTTGTTTCACAAGAAATTCACTATTGGTGGGATAATTTTCGTGGCCAACAGTACGTTCTGGCGGGAGAGAAACCAACTGAGAAGAAAGGTTTTGCTGATTTGCTTCCCGCGCCGCCCCCGATCACCGTGGTTCCGGCCAGTACTGACTTTGGTATTGTGATTGAGAAAATCGACGTGAACTCCCCAGTTGTCTCAGATGTGGATAGTTCTAACTACAAAGAATACATCGCTGCACTTGGGAAAGGGGTAGCCCATGCCAAAGGAACGGCCCACCCGGGAAGTACTAAAGCAGAGAACAACAATGTTTTCCTCTTCGCCCACTCCGCGATCAATCCAATTCAAGCCAAAAAATACAACAGTGTCTTTTATCTCCTGCGTAAAATCGAAATTGGCGATCGGATTACAACCTTTTATCAAGGTCATCGCTATGACTATATAGTATATGACAAAAGGGTAGTGGAGGCGACTGACACCAAGTACATTACAGATGTCTCAAAACAGCCGATTTTGACTCTGCAGACTTGTGATCCGCCAGGATCAAGTTTGCGCCGACTCATTGTGACTGCTAAGTTAGACCAGTCCACCAAGTCTGACTAGAGGT
>DATIHF010000051.1:0-14299 GCA_035480955.1 Saccharimonadales bacterium (SeqCode)
ATTTGACTTTCTAGGTTTAAATCTATATAATAAACTCTGCAAGTGTAAGTTGTAAGGTGAAAACTAGAAAGTGTAGATGACCTCTCCCCTTTTAGAAATTTCCCAAAAAACCGATTACTTGTCTTTATTAAAAAATTCCGCTTTAGGAGGCGGTTAGACAAATGTCTAAGAAACTTTTCGTAGGAAATCTCCCCTACACGGTCAATGACCAAGCTTTAGGAGACGCCTTTGCTAGCTACAGCCCAGCTTCAGCTAACGTCGTGAATGACAAATTCACCGGCCGAAGCCGAGGTTTCGGTTTCGTCGAAATCGAAGATGACGCAGCTGCTACAAAAGCAATCGAAGAGATGAACGGCAAAGAAGTAGAAGGCCGTGCACTCGTCGTTAACGAGGCTCGTCCTCGTGAAGAGCGACCAAGAAACTAAGTTTTAGTTTCTACCTGCCCACTGCTCAAATAGTGTTAACCCTTTACTCTCAGAAGTAATTCTCATAAAATTATTGCCAATGAAGTTTAGAAATATAGTTGTGGCAGGTGATGTCGGAACTGGTACATCTACCCTTGCTCATTCTCTAGCCGACAAATTCGGTTGGAAATACATTGCCGCGGGCGATTTTTTTAGAAATTACGCCAAAGAACACAATATCCCTCTCTGGAATAAAGAAGCAATTCCCGATGATTTTGATAAAGAAGTTGATGATCAATTGACTAACAAACTAAAAGAGGAATCAGGCTGGGTAGTGGATTCACACTACGCTGGTTGGTTTCTGCGTGAAGATCCTCAGGTTTTTCGAATTTTACTAACGTGTGATCGAAAGGTTGCAACCCAAAGGATGCAGCAGCGCGACCATACTCATGAAGAGACCAGCGAAGAAATCGAAAAAAGACGCGCTGGACTCTATGCCAAATTTAAAAAACTCTACAGTGACGACAATTACGAAGATCCGAAGTTTTATGACCTGGTAATTGATACAACCAACACAACTGCTGAGGAAACCCTAAATCAAGCTTTCGACCAACTCAAAAATAAAGAAGGACTACCCTAAGATAGTCCTAAAAAGTTGCTATTTACGATGTCAGTCAACGAATAAAACAGATGATCTGGCTCCTCGTTCATCAATCTCACACTATCCATATATCCAGTGGCGATCCCGGCTGAAATAACGCCAGCAAGTTTTGCGGCTCTGATATCGTAGATTGTGTCTCCAACATACATTACGGAATTTTCATTGTCGACTCCAAGACGATCCATGATCGAGCGAATTCCGATTGTTTTGTCATGACAATCTCCACTTATCGGGTCAAAATAGAATTGCAGCCCAAATGACTCTGCTTCGCTTTGGACATGTCTCTCCGGATGAGAACTCAAAACCGCCAACTTAATTGCCTGTGAAGCAAGGTTTTTGAAAGCTTCCGTCGCATCCTCGTAAACAGTTGGTGAAATTCCCTTTTCCTTTACGTATTCCACTGCAGAAGTGTAAATTGCCTGGAGCTCTTCTTTCGTTCCCAACAAACCCATTTCCTTGAAGGCTTCTGGAGCAGTCAGTTTGATATTGGCCAGAAACTCAGCGAAGTCAATTGGCGGATAGCCATGGTCTTCTCTCACTCTCATATTGGCTTGGTAGACCATTTGTCGATCGTCACTGATTGTCCCACTCCAATCAAAGATTATTGTGGTGACAGGTTGGCTGCCGTTGTGTCCCACAGACCACCTCCTACAAGAGAAAATATTAACCTAGAGTAAGAAATTTGAGAAGTAGTACAAAAGAGATCATTATTGAAAATATGCTTACAAGTATTACAATTAAATAATGAGTAAGACTCCCATTTTTGTCTGGATTACTGCGGCAATTGTTTTTATTTTGTTTGCGATAACTGTTTATTTCCTTTTTATAAACCCAACTGAACCAATCACTATTAATTTCGGGGTAGTAATTGCCGGTTTATTTATTTTTGCCTCCTTCTTTTTGTTAGGTTATCTTATGAGGAAATTTGGCAATCCACTTATCAAGATTGCAATATTACTCTTGTATCTGCTAATTATTTACCTATCTATTGGTCAATTCAGAGATGTCAGGTACTTTATTTGTCAGCACACGAGGTTCCAAAGCCAGGATTTTGATCCAGGAGAAAATCCCTGTCTGAAAAATAATTAAGATTATTTGAGAAACGGAACTAGAAGCAAAGCGACGATATTGATAACTTTAATCATTGGATTGATAGCTGGACCTGCCGTATCTTTATAAGGATCCCCAACTGTGTCTCCGGTGACTGCCGCTTTGTGAGCCTCCGACCCCTTACCACCATAATTTCCCTCTTCAATATATTTTTTGGCATTGTCCCAGGCGGCTCCGCCGGTGGTCATAGAGATCGCTACAAAGAGTCCTGAGACTAAGCTTCCTATTAGTAGACCACCGAGAGCGGCTGGACCCAGAAAATAGCCAACCAAAACTGGTACCACAACCGGGAGGAGTGCGGGAACAATCATCTCTCGCTGTGCCGCGGCAGTAACGATCGCGACTGCTTTCGCATAGTCTGGCTTGGCTTTCCCTTCCATGATGCCTTTAATTTCCTTAAATTGACGGCGTACCTCAGTCACTACTGCTCCCGCGGCTTTGCCAACTGCTTCCATCGCCAGCGCCCCGAAGAAATACGGGAGCGCCGCGCCAATGAAAATCCCGACGATTACTTTGGAATCAGAAAGGACAAAACTCACTTGATGACCCAAGGCCGAGAGCTCTTGCGAGTAAGAGGAGAAAAGTACCAGGGCCGCCAGTCCAGCTGAGGCGATCGCGTAACCTTTAGTAACCGCTTTGGTGGTATTTCCTACTGCATCGAGTGCATCAGTGATCTCTCTTACGTTGTCAGGCAGAGCGGACATCTCCGCGATTCCACCGGCGTTGTCGGTGATGGGACCAAAAGCATCAATGGCGACGACAATTCCCGTCATCGAGAGCATTGAGACTGCGGCAATCGCGATACCATAGAGACCGGCAAGATTGTAGGAGAGCAAAGTGGCGGCAACGATCAAAAGTATTGGGGCGAGAGTAGATTTCATCGAAACCGCGAGCCCAGCGATCACATTGGTCCCATGCCCTGTGGTTGAGGCATTGGCAATTGCTTTCACAGACCCGAAGTTTTTCGAGGTGTAAAACTCAGTGATGACAACCATTCCAAGAGTTACGACCAGTCCAACCAAAGTACAGTAAAACAAATTAGCCACTTGAGAGTTGCCGGACCAGAAATAGTTGGTCACAAAGTAAAAACCAATTGCAGCCAAAATACCTGACGCGATCAAACCTTGGTAAAGTGCCCTCATTATTCCGTTACCAGAAAGTCTGACAGCAAAAGTTCCCAAAACAGAGGCAATGATTGAGATCCCTCCCAGTGCTAGAGGGTAGATGATGACGCTTTTGTCACCATCAAAAACTAGAGCTCCCAAAAGCATCGCGGCGATTGAGGTCACCGCGTAAGTTTCAAACAAATCCGCCGCCATTCCCGCATCATCTCCGACATTATCCCCCACGTTGTCAGCAATCACCGCTGGATTGCGTGGGTCGTCTTCTGGAATTCCTGCTTCTACTTTTCCGACAAGGTCAGCTCCCACGTCAGCTCCTTTGGTGAAAATTCCTCCACCGAGTCGTGCAAAAACAGAAATCAAAGAGGAACCAAAGCCAAGCCCAATCAGAGCTTTAACATCTCCGGTCAAATAATAAAATCCGGAAACACTAATGAGTGCGAGCCCAACCACCATCAATCCAGTGACGGCTCCCCCTTTGAATGCAATATCGAGTGCTTTCCCTAAACCAGAACGGGCTCCCTCGGCAGTACGCACATTAGCCCGCACCGCAACACTCATACCGATGTATCCTGCGGCCGCAGAGGCAATTGCGCCCACGGCAAACCCAAGGGCGGTGACTGAGCCGATAAAAACCCAGAGAATTAGAAAAATGATGACCCCGACGATGGCGACTACAGAATACTGTCGTTTTAAGTAAGCGGCGGCACCCTCTTGGATTGCTTTGGAAATTTCAACCATTTTCTGGTTGCCATTTTTTTGACGCAAAATCCAAAAAGTTAAAACTAGCGCGTAGACTATCGAGAGTGCGCCAGCGACCATTATCCAAAGTAAAATTTGACTGTTGCTTAGCATAATTTTATCAATTAGCGAATTCTACCTTAAAACTGTTTCCTTGACAATACTGAGAGTCTTTATTAATAATAGTACTAGCGGAAACGCTGTATCAAGAGTCTCCTATTCAAAAGGAGCGGCAACCCTACACAGAAGGGTGCCAAAAACGATACGCCCGAAAGGGAAAGTGTGTAAACTTTGACACTTCTTTCGGGGAGTGTTTTTGCTTTTTAGAACTTAGTTTAAGGAGGATTTATGTACAAACAATTTACTTCAGAATCTGTTGCCGCTGGTCACCCGGACAAAATCTGCGATCGTATCTCCGATGCTCTGCTAGACGAAGCCCTCAGACAAGACCCCAAGTCTCACACGGGCATTGAGACTTTTGTGACTAGTGACTTTGTCTTAGTCGGCGGCGAAATAAAAAGCAATGCCAAAATCTCCTATGAAAAAATAGTGAGGGAAACCATCAGAAAACTCGGCTATACTGACCCGAGTTTTCACTTTACTGATAAAGCCAAGGTACAAATCCTCGTCCATCACCAAAGTAATGATATTGCAGTTGGAGTCGACTCCGGCGGCGCCGGAGACCAAGGAATGATGTTTGGCTTTGCGACCAACCACACTAAAGAGCTGATGCCCCTACCCATCTCAATTGCCCACCGGCTCACTCAAACTCTTGACCAAGTTCGTGAAAAAAACCTAATCCCCTACCTTCGCCCGGACGGCAAGAGTGAGGTGAATGTACTTTATGAAAAAGGCAAACCAACAAAAGTGGAAAAGGTCGTCTTAGCCAGCGCCCATAAACCAAAGATCACCAATGAGCAAATCAAAGAAGATTTGTATAGAGTAGTTGTGGTACCAGTCCTCGAGGAATTTGGCTACAGCATTTCCAAAAAAGATTTGATCGTAAACGGCACTGGTATCTGGACTATTCCCGGACCTACCTCAGATGCTGGTCTGACTGGTCGCAAGATCGTCGTTGACGCCTATGGTGGTTATGGACGGGCTGGAGGAGGGGCTTTTTCTGGCAAAGACCCTACGAAAGTTGACCGCTCGGCTGCCTACGCCGCCCGCTATATTGCCAAGAATATTGTGGCCGCAAAACTTGCAGATAGTGTTGAGGTCCAGATTGCCTATGTTATTGGTCAAAAAGAGCCTCTAACCAAAGCGATTGAGACTTTTGGAACTGAAAAGAAAAAACTTTCAGTAATTGAAGATTTTGCCTGGAACCTGCTTAGTCTTTCGGTTCCTAAAATTATTGAGACTCTGGAGTTGCAACAGCCGATTTATGCAGCGACTTCCGCCTACGGACATTTTGGGCGAGATAGTTTTCCCTGGGAAAAGTTGACAATCTGAGGCCGCTATCTTAGACTGATAGTTAAACTTGTAATGTTTTTATATTTCTTTACTCACTGCTCAAAATATTTTTATGCAGGAGTAATTTAGGTGACACTACAGGACAGCCTCAATACATTAGATAATTCCTTGACAACCAATTTTCAACAGCTTTCTCATTTTTTCGTGCCCACCCTTTTGGCAATTTTAGTTTTTGTCTTAGGGATAATAGTTGCTTCATTACTGACTCTAATCTGGAAAAGCATTTCTGATTTTCTCAGTCTGGAAAAAACTCTTTCGAAAAACTCAAACTACCAAAGTTTGGAAAAAGCCAACCAAAACCTCTCCCTAACCAATTTTGTTAGTGTTTTGCTCTGGTGGGTTACCATCTTACTATTTTCCCTTGGAGCAGTCGAGCTTGCCGGTTTTAGTAATTCGAACAAAATACTGGGGAGCTTTTGGAACTTTTTACCCAAATTTGCTAGCGCGTTTGCAATACTATTTTTGGGTCTAGTTTTCTCCTACCTAGTTTATTTAGCCTTTTTGGCAATTGGGACCCTCAGTAAACTTCCGTTCGCAAAGCTTTTGGCGACTGTCTCAGGTGCTGTTATAATTATTTTTAGCAGCAGTGTTTCTCTGTTTGCTCTCGGCCTGAATCAAAATACCGTAATGGTGATTGGTCTAGCGGTGCTGACTGCGGCAACACTAGCGTTTGGTTTAGGTACTCGGGCTCAGGTAGAAAGATTTTTAAAAGAAATAAGAAATTAATTTTTTGAAAGGTGGTGAAAAAAATTTGCAAAGTATAATTGATGCAATCGTCAACGCGGTTGTGGACCTGCTGACCTCACTGGCCAATTTCTTGCCAAGTCTAATCGCCGCGATAATCATCTTTTTCATTGGTGTAATAATCGGATCAGTCTTAAAAAACCTAATCGTCCGACTACTCAATGCCCTCAGGTTTGAGAAATGGTTATCCAACACCGGTATTCCAGAAGCACTCAAAAAAGCGGACGCTACTCTCACGGTCACGATGGTGATCGGGGAGATGATTCGTTGGATCACGATTTTGGTCTTTTTGGTTCCGGCGATAGATCGTCTGGGTCTCTCCCAGCTAGATCTGATTTTGCGTAGCCTGATTAACTATATTCCCAACGTGATCGCTGCGGTAATCATTATTACCGTTGGTTCGATAATCGCCAAACTCGCCAAAGACTTCGTGACAGTGAGTGCCTCCCCTTTGGGGCCACAAACCGCGAATATCATTGGTCAGATCGCACGCTGGGCAATAATCGTCTTTTCAGTTCTCGCCGCGCTTTCTCAACTTGGAGTAGCGAGAAATCTCATCGAGATACTCTTCACTGGCTTTGTTGCCATGGTGGCTCTTGCTGGAGGTTTGGCTTTTGGTCTCGGAGGCCAAAATGCTGCTGCGGAATTCTTGAAAAAGATACGCGAGGATATGCAGACCAAACGCTAATAGTCTTTTCCCTCGTTGATCAGGGGATCATTGAGTAAAGAAGCGCTTTGGTGTTATATTTTAAAAAAGCATGCCCAAATATATTTTGCCGCTTGATAAACTTCAGGCAGAAGATAGCTCTTTTGTTGGAGAGACTCTTTCTGCGCTTTCTTTTGTTGATCAAAACGAGATTAGCTTACCAAAAGGCTTCCTAATCGGAAAAATCCTTTTTGAAGAAATAATTTCTGCAATTACCTTGGCAGTGGGTCTCTCACAGACTTCTTCAAAAGACTTAACAACACTCCTCAAAAATAAACTTGAATTGCCAGATCAGGCACAAGAAGAGATAACACACGCTGCTGCAAAACTAAAATACCCTTTGGTTTTGAAAGCTTTTGCGAAAGGAGACTCGGGTGAGCTGAAAAGTTTTGAAAGCTTAGTTTTTTCTAAAAGCGAACTTCCACTGGTAATCAAAAATGCTCTCTTGTCCGCTTTTTCCAAAGAAGTCTCAACAGAAGCTCCCCAAAAAACAGCAGTTGTTTTAGAAATTGTTGAAAAAGTAGCTCCTGAAGTTTCTGGAAAAGTAATCACCATTGGCCATAAGAATGCAAGCCGTATCTATGCCCAATGGGGCGAGTATCGCCTCGAGCAAACTTCCGACTCAGTGATCTTTAACCCAAGTAGCAGCGAGCCGGAAAGTTACAATACCAGCTTGCAAGAAAGACAAATTGTTTTTCAAGATAAAAAGTTTAAAGAAATAGCTGTGGGTAAGCCGCACCAGTTTGTCAATAAGTTAACACCCGAGCAAGTCAAACTTTTGGTCAAAGTCGCCCACCATCTTTCTTCAAAGATTCTAGTCGATTTTGAATTCTCCTTTGCTTTTGAAGACGAGGAGCTCTACTTGCTCGATCTGTCGGTCAATAATATTTCCGAAAAGCTAGACGAGCAAGAAAGGTTTAGTATTCCTTTAATAAACTACCTCACCTTGAAACCCCTCTTTCCCGGGCTCTCTTCTGGTTTTGCAAAATTCGTTACTGAAAAGGCTGATCTGAAAAAAGTCCGTCGCGGAGATATCGCAATACTAAAAACATTTGATAAGAAATATCTGCCCATACTGAGAAAATCTAGCGGGGTGATAGTCGAAAACACTAAAAGTCTCAGCCGCGAACAACTACTCCATCTGAAAAAGCTTGGGAAAGCAACTCTTACTGGAGGGGTTGATAAATTTACCAACCGTATTCTGACCATTGATGGGAAAAGTGGTAAAGTTTACCTAGGCGCTTTCCCACCACCCTATATAAAAAAGTTCAAACCTAGTCCAAATATCGAAGTTGCGGTCCAGATCAAAAGTGCCACTTCCCTTTTCGCTCAGCCAAAAAAGGTTTCCGACTTGGAAATGCTCACCAGCGAGGACTACTCAGGTATCGGACCGATCGAAGGCTCCTCTTTAATATCAAGTAAAGATCTTGATTCGTTAACCGTCCGTGAAAAAAGCTCTTCACTGGCCGATATTTCTGACTTTTTAATGAAAATCGCTAGTGAAAATCCGGAAAAACCAGTCATCTATCAACTTTTTTCAATTGCTGAACCTGGAGAAGTAAATTTGGATTTTCTCAAAGAAGAAGCCGAGATGATCGAGAATCTCAGAAATAAAAAATACCTGAAAAATCTCTGGGTCAGCGCCCCTCACCTAAGTTCTTTAGCTCTTTTTGAAGAAGTAAAAAAGGTTTTGAAAGACGCTGGTCTCACTAGAGGCCCAAGTTTCAAACTACTGTTGGGTATTAATTTGGTCGCTACTGCGACAAAGATTGAAGATTACATCGAAGCCGGTATCGATGGGGTAGTCGTAGACTACTATGACCTAGCTAGTTTTGTTTATGGAAAAGAATTTACCCAAAGTGATTTTGCAAAGCAAGACAGTGAAGCTACTCTACCATTAGTGGGTAATGTCATAAAAGAAGCTCGCCTAAACAATCTTTTTTCAGCAGTTTCAAACCTACCGCTGGAAAACCACAAACTAGTGGAAAAAATTATCTCCCTGGGCGTCAAAGCCGTTGTCTGTCCAGTTCCCTTCCTCGCCCAAGCTAATATTGAGCTTTCCTCTGCCGAAGCGAATTTGCTAAAAAAATGAAACTAGAGATCGAAAGACGCTTTTTGGTCGATCAAAAACGCCTGCCGAGTTTACCAACTGGAAAACTTCTCACCCAAGGCTACCTTTCCAAAGAAATTAACAAGACTTCTCCAATCGTACGAGTTCGCACTGCAGGGTCAAACGCGACTCTGACCATCAAAGGTTACCGTAGCGAAGTAACTAAAGCAGAGTTTGAGTACCCTATTCCTCTCAAAGACGCCGAAGTTTTATTAAAAGAATGTATCGGACAAGTCCAAAAAGTGCGCTATTTGCTCAAAGTTTCTGGTAAGGTCTGGTCAATTGATTTTTACGAAGGGGAAAATTTCCCTTTGATTGTCGCCGAAATTGAACTCAAAAGTGAGAAGGAAAAGTTTGAAAAGCCTCTCTGGGTGACCAAAGAAGTAACCGACGAACCACGATTTCATGCCTATCAACTGGCCCTGAAACCTTTTAACTCTTGGAAGAAATCAGTTAATTTCCGCTAAGCTGATAGTCACTACCATCTGACAAAGTTGCCGAGATCGTGTAGCTTTGCAGATCGAGAGAAGGCTGGTAATTGTAGTCTTTATTGGTTTCTGGATCTAGGGGGACACTTGCCAGAAACACGGGTGCTAAAGCTGATAAAACTGACGGGTAAACCCTGTTCTTGGCTCGATAGAGTCGCAGGGCTGCATCAATTTGAGTGATATCACTCGTCCTTCTTTGATCAAAACCTTTGGAATTATTTGTTTGCCCACCGGTGAAGCTGGATTGTTTTACGCTTCGCTGTTGTTTTACCGTGCTTTTTGCCTGCAGACTTTGGGAAAGATAAACCCAAGAAATAAAGATGAGTGCGATCACGACTGCACAACCAATCATCGCGTAAAGAGTTTTTTTGGGATCGTCGAGGATTTCTCGCAGTTTTTGAGAAAGAGTTTCTTTGTGCTCTTGGGCTTTTTCTTGCAACGCAACAGGATCAATGAAGGAAGCAGGTTCCATTAAAGTTAATTATACTAGTTTTTATCAGCACAATCTAGAAATGTTGAAAAAGAGGCTAAATTTATGCTAAAATCTCCCAGTTGTGAGGGCGACTAGCTCAATTGGTAGAGCAACGGCCTTTTAAGCCGTGTGTTCTGGGTTCGAGTCCCAGGTCGCTCACCAAAAAGTAGAAGCCAACTTTTTGTTGGGTTTTACTTTTTAGCGATCTATCGGAGTTGAACCCTCTTGGGTTCGTTGCGAGCAAGAGATTCGTCCCAGGTCGCTCACCAGAAATCCTCAAGATGAGTTTGAAGAACTTTTTGCATTTTAAACCGAAACCAACAATCCAAACATTCTTAGAATTGCTATTCATTTGGATATTTATAACAGCTTTAGGTTTTATTTTCTTCGGTGAATTTGGAGTAATTGTAGGCAGTGCCACGTTACTTGTAATTGGTTTGATGTTTGTTATAGGGAGTTAGACTTGAGACCGCGGTAGTGAACTCTGACAGAAGTTTGTTCGAAAGCTGTCCCGCGTGCCTCAAAAAAACCATTTATGAAACTAGTTTTGTGTTCTGAAGGTTTCCACACCCAAAATACCGTTGAAGCATTTGTTGAACTCGTTGGTAAACCCAAAGATAAAATCAAATTTGCCGTAATTAATGAGGCTTATGCTGGAGAAGCTGGTGATAAACACTGGGTAGTGCGCAACCTTGAAAGTGTAGCAAATAATTTCCCTGCAGAAATGGACATTGTAAACCTCCTGGCCTTTCCACTTGAAGAGACTGAAAAAAGAATTACAGACAAAGATGCTATCTTTGTCGTAGGTGGGCATACAGATTATCTAATGAGTGTTTTTGTTAAAACTGGTTTCGATAAGCTGTTACCCAAACTTTTAGAAACTAAAGTTTACGTTGGAAGTAGTGCTGGATCAATGGTGATGGGTAAAAGATTGGATTCTGAAGCTTACGATCTTTTATACGAACGGATTGGATTTGGAATTGATAAATATTTGGGATTTGTTGATTTTTCAATCATGCCTCACATGGACTCTCCAAACTTCTCCGACCGTAAAGAAAAACTATCGAAAGCAGCTTCAAAAAATAAAGGTAAGCTTTACGGCTTAAACGATGATAGTGCAGTTGTAGTGAACGGAGAAAAGTTTGATTTTATTGGAAGTAAACCCTACGAATACAATTAACCAGTCACGTTTTTTATTAATTCAACTCTTCCAGTATTTGTTTCGATGGCCACCACGTCGATTCTTTCCAGATCGGGCAAATTATTTCGCACCGAGCGATAAAAAGCGGCGGCTTTGAGCAAATGCTGCAGTTTTTTATAACCAACTGCTTCTTCGGGAGCGCCAAAAGCGCTGCTACTTCGGGTTTTCACCTCAACATAAACTAAAGTATCTTTATCGTGTGCAATTATATCGATCTCCCCAAAAACCGAGCGGAAATTTTGTTCAATTATTTTATAGCCTTGTTTTCTGAGAAACTCTGCCGCCTGCTCTTCCCCACTTTTGCCAAAAGTTTGATTAGTCATGGAGAATTGCGAGATCGTAAGTGGCGCGGTGGATATCAGTGAGTCCAAATTTCAAAATTGCTTCTTGATGCAATTTTGTACCGTAGCCTTTGTGTCGATTCAGAGAATACTCTGGATAACTATCATTTAGCTCGATCATGAGCTCGTCCCGATAAACTTTGGCAACTATCGAAGCCGCCGCAATACTAGCTGAGAGTCGATCACCATGGATAATCGGGGTTTGCAAGGAAATATCAATCGAAGGGATTTTGAATGCATCAATGAGGTAGTGATCTGGTGGGCTAGTTAGCTGTTCCAGCGCTCGCTGGTAGGCTAGTAGATTGGCGGCAGTCAAGCCAAGGTTTTCAATCTCGCTAACTTCCGACCAACCAATTCCAAAAGAAACTGCGTGTTTGCTGATTAATTTTGACAATCTTTTGCGCTCTACACTATCAATCAATTTAGAGTCATAAAGTTTGAAACGTGGGTGGAAATTGATCGGGAGGATGACGGCGGCAGCAACCAGTGGCCCAGCCCAAGCTCCGCGGCCCACTTCATCAATACCAACAACTAGTTTTTTGTCGTTCCAATGGGGTTTTTCGAAGTTGAAGGTTGCAGCGACCTTCTGCATAGAAGTTAAACTGAAATTGCTTTTTTGCCTTTAAGGGCTCTCATGTAAAAAAGTTTAGCACGGCGAACTTTGTTTTGTTTTTTCACGGTGATTTTGGCAATGGCGGGATTGTTCAGAGGCCAAATCCTCTCCACACCGATAGCACCAGCACCGATCTTGCGCACTGTGAAAGTCTCGCTTGGCCCACTACCACGGCGAGAGATGACGGTTCCTTCAAAAGCCTGGAGCCGCTCTTTATTGCCTTCTTTAACTTTAACGTCGACTCGCACCATATCGCCGACTGAAAATTCTGTTTCCATAACGACAAAGGGGATTTTAAGCTAAAATGAGGCTGATGTCAATAAAAACTAACGAAAGAGTGCGGCTAGTACTACGAAAATTATCGCACCGATGGCAAAATGCTCCAAAATTTGCTTAATATGCAAATTTTTCTCTTCATAATGATGCAAAATACCAACCACCACGTAAAAAAGCGTCAGAAGGGCAATAGTCGCCAACCTCATTTGATAATCCCTGGTAAACGAAAGGAAAAACAAGGCCGCGATCAGCACAAAGGCAACTAAGAAAAATTCAAAGGAGTGACGCAGTCTTCCTTTCACAGTACTCCTCCGGTAGCACTTCGGACAATCGCCACAATCAAGATACTCAGAACTATTGCGTGCAAAAGTGAATGAGAGTTGTGACGAGCAATCCCTTTGCGAAAGACCACCACTGAATCAAAAAGGAAAACTCCAACTAAAATCGCCAACAGCAGCAAGGTTGTTTTCTGACCCAATCCCAAACTTGCCCAAAAATCAACTGGGTTAAAGCTAAAAGGAGTGACCGCTGAAGCGACTTTTTCCTCAATTTTGGGGAGATCGGCTGATGAGTTAGCCTCTTGCGGTTGACTTGTTCCCGCAACTGGTAAAAATTTGTCCTCGACGTTAGTCGGTTTGGATTTATTGGAATTTGTCGTGCCGCTGGTAGGGGTAGTTGGGCTACTGCCCGAGGTTGAAGCGCCTTTCACAGTCCCCAAATGCTCAACCACTAAGGTAGTCTGGTCCCCCTGCAGGGTGCCGTTTTGCACTGAAATCCCAATATCCTGAAAATTAGGGTTGAGCATATTGTCACGATGTCCTTGCGACGCCATCCAGCCAGCGATCACTCCAGCGGAAGTGGAAAAATCCCTGGCCAAGTTTTCCCCCGCCCAATTGTAGGTGTAGCCGACTTTAGTGAAAAAGTACCATGGCGAAGTCCCGTCTGGAGCAAAGTGCGCCCAGTAGTCTTTTGCAAACATATCTTCCCCTTTCAAAGTGGCGGATTGATCCAACTTGGCACTTTCTTTCAGTGTCGCGATGCCCCGGGAAGAGCGCTCCTGGTTGGTCAGAGTAATCAGGGTGTCTTTATTGATATCAGTTCCGTAACCGAGTACATGAGAAGGGGAAAAGCCCGCAAAAGAAAAGAACTGAATAAATAAAAGTACGAAAGTGACCACAAAAAGAGATTCGTGGCGCAAAATCAAAGGATGATGATCGTTTTTTGAATGCGGAATAAGAAAATGCGCCAACCCGACTGAAAGTTTTGTTGACGCAATTTTCTTTAGGGCAGACATACTTTTATTTTACTAGAGAAAGCTCACTCAGAGCAAACTAAATACCAAACCGATTGCTCAAAAGCTCTTCCAGAGTAGAGCTCTTTTTTCTCAGGATCAATCCAGAACCAACTAGTCCAGCTGTTAACAGAAGGATCAGTTTGGTGGGGTAGTCAAATCCTGTGTTGGGTAGCATATTTGTGGTTGCACCCATGACCGCTGGGACACCGGGAGTCACTCCTGGTGTTGTTGGGGTAGTCGAACCAGGATTCTCGGCCACATTGCAGTTGCAGGCAATTGACGCGACGTTGGAGTTGCCGGAGTTGTTCAAAAGCAAATCAACCATGACGTTCCCAGTTGAAATCGCAACATCACCACCGGTGTTTTTGTCGGCTCGATTGCCACCAGTGTTGGCGTCAATGTTAAATTTGTTTTTGATGTTTAGGTCATTAACCGAGTAAATGTTGTTCTCGTTGGAAAGATTGAGATTCACCGTGTTTTCTGAATCGGCTCCGTTGCCGGAAATCTTTGCCGCTAGGTCAAAGCTAGAGCTGCAGCAAGCAGA
>DATIHF010000052.1:0-1922 GCA_035480955.1 Saccharimonadales bacterium (SeqCode)
AAAATGGCGATGAGCCAGCGGACAAGGCTAAAAATCGGCTTGTTTGCCAAAATAATCGGCTCAGGAATTCCGATTCATGTTTGGGATGGACCAGATTTCGTCAGGGTTTATGTGCATATAAAAAATAGTTCGGTAAAAAGAAAGGTAGATGAGGCGTTTGAATTGGTCTTGGCCAACTCAAGATATTACCCGGGCTTTGAGTACTATCCAATTTCTATAAATCTACTGAAGAAGGAAGACATCAGGAGATTTTCTGAAGAGCTGCCAGCTTTCCGTCAAAGACCCGTTTAAGTTTTGCGGGTCTTTTCTTTTTTCTCTTTTTCCATTTCTTTCAATTTCCACATAAAGAGTTTCCCTCGGTTAACCGACTTTGTGTTGTAGTCTTTGGCAAAGTTTTTCGCTTCTTCGAGAAAACCACGAGACTTTTCTTTGGCCAGCTTGATATAGAAACTTTTATGTGTTGGGTCATGGAGCTCTTCTGATAAATAAATTCCAAACTCCTGAAATTCATGACGAGCGTGCACTGGTCCCGCTGCTTTTCTTCTGGCGATAATTTTCTTTAAAGATTCCATTTCTAGCTGGTTAATAAACTTTTTAATAAATCCTCGGCCTCTGAATCGGCAGGGTTTTTCTTGATCCAATCCTGCAGGAGCTTCGAAGCAGCGTCATTATTTTTATTTTTTATTTCGGTTCTGGCGAGCGCTAGTACGGCGTCACGATAATCATTTTTCAGAGCAACTACTTTTTCAAGTTGTTGCTGCGCGTGTTGGTTTTTGTCCAAATATAGATAGACGAGCGCTACATCATATTGTATTGAAGCGTCCGTCGGGGCCAACCTTTTTAAGGTCTCGGCTGTAATGAGGAGCTCGTCGTTGTTTTTGGGATCAATTTTGGCTAAATCATAATCAATACCTTTTTTGTTTTGCCAGAGTGAAGTGTCGTTGGGGTGCTCTTTTGCTAGGTCATCAATGATTGCTTGCGCTTCCTTCGCTGCTGTTTTTACTTCTTCAGAGTTTTTGTCCTCCTCGTTGATTGCTCCTGCCAGGGAAGCAAGGTTGGACGCTAACTCAATCCGATAAACTGGTTCATAAGGAGCGAGTTTTACCGCAGTCCGGAGATATCTGACTGACTTTTGGTAATCAGTGGCACCAAAGCTTTTACTGTAAAGAAAATCTCCGATCCAGTAGCCGACAACCGACAAAAACAAAGAAAAAGAAATTATTGCAACCAAAACTTTGGCGATATTGTTGTTCAAATTATTTTTCAAAAAAGACAGATTTTTTTCAAAAGAAATTTTGTAGAGTTTTTCTCCCAGAGAGTCGGTCGTGAGAAAGAAAAAGACTGGAAAAGTGAAAAACAATAAATTGGTTGGCACTACTGAGAAGCCAAAGAAATTTGCTCCAAGTGCTGTATTGAAACCAGACAAAATCCCAAGTCCCAAGAAACGAGGAGCTCCCCATTTCATTTTCACTAAAGTTCGAATTGCAAAATACTCAAAAGCGCCGATAAATAACAGGTAAGTCAAAAACCCAACCGCGCCAGTGGTCGAGAGATAGTTGAGAAATTCGTTGTGGGCTTTGTTGTAAAGAAAATCCCACTCGGTCGTGTAATTGTGCGCAGCGGGTCGGAAAAGATAGTAACTATAGCCAAAAGTTTCCAGACCCGAGCCGAAAAGGGGATAGTGTTTAAAAGTTTCCAGTGCGCCGCTCCAGACGATGGTGCGAATCTGCGCCGTTTGGGAGCCGCCAACCTCAAGCTGAGTCTGATGAGTTTGCTGTGTGGTACTTGTTTCACTCGAAGTTTGCTGGTGAGATTTCAGGCCGCCGCGCAGTGCCAGAGCATTGCCAAAGATTTGGTTGCAGACCAGGACAATTAACAAAATTCCGACCAGGACAACTGTATAATCTTTTAGTTTTTGTAGA
>DATIHF010000053.1:0-4315 GCA_035480955.1 Saccharimonadales bacterium (SeqCode)
ACGCGCATGCTTGAGGTGCATGTCCCGCAAGGGTTGGAGGTTCAAATCCTCTCATCCGCACCAGGGCACTTAGCTCAGTTGGTTCAGAGCGTCTCGTTTACACCGAGAAGGTCGGGGGTTCGAGCCCCTCAGTGCCCACCATAAGTTATAATTGTTTTGCGCCGGATTAGCTCAGTGGTAGAGCGCCTGCCTGAAGAGCAGGGCGTGCGTGGTTCGATTCCGCGATCCGGCACCAGAAACTGTGAGCGGAACAACTTTTGTTGATTCCGCGATCCGGCACCATGAACTTTTCTCGCACCATCGGGGTGTAGCTCAGTGGTAGAGCGCGCGCTTTGGGAGCGTGAGGTCGCACGTTCAATCCGTGTCACCCCGACCAAACTAGACTGATAGTTTCCCAAATTTAAACCTCAATATATTTGTTTACTTGACTACTTGATTTTCACTATAAGGTGAAGTATATTCTTCGCATGGGTCGACAGATTGTCTCTCTAATCGTCTTTTTTATCATCATTGTGATCTTAGTTGGCGCGGGAGTTTTCCTCTACCGCTTTCTAGTTTCTTTTAATTCTTCCACGGTCGATGTTTTAACTATCAATTCAAAAGGCCAGTACACTTCCTACAATATTCGAGTCGATAACAACAAACCTTTCCGCGTCAAAAATGAAAGCAGTTCCAAACAGGTTTTAAAGAAAAAATCTGACAACTCTACTTTTGTCGAGGTTGATGGAAACGCTACCTCGAGAGAGTTGACTCTCCCAGATGATTCAAAAACCCAGCTTTACCTAGCCTCCAATACAAATCAAGTCGCGACGATTCTTTACGGCAATGCCAAGAGTGACACCGCGACAAATCCACCACCGCCTCCACCTCCTGCTTCTAATACAACTAACAACTCGAGCTCGACAACTAATTCAAACTCAACTTCAAATAATTCAAATTCGACAAACAACAGCACCTCGAACACCTCAACAAACACTAGTGGATCAGTCGCGGGTACTTCAACTCAAAGCAAACCTTTACCAAACACGGGCCCAGAAAATTACTTGGTTGCCCCACTTGTTGCTCTTTTTGGACTAGGGCTTTTCCAGCTCTCCAAAAAGATTCTCCTCAAAAAATAGTTTTGAGAATGCTATAATTTTCGTAAGTGCTAAACCCTGCAAATTTCAACTTGACTGTAAGGAAAATCTCTAATCTTCTACTTTTTGTTGGTTTTTTCATCATTGTTCTTCTTGTTGGTTCTGGTAGAGCGGCAACTAATAGTACTGGGAAAGTACAGAGTGCGACTCAAAACACCCTCTCAGGCAGCGAGGAATTTGTAACAACTTCGTGTAAAGACAATAAAAACTATGATTGCTATCTAGCCGCCCTCAAGCGTCTTTATGACCAAAAAGGTCCTCAAGAGACGATGAGTACACTAAATCAGCTTTCACAGAGTAATGACACGATCAAAAGAGATTGCCATCCGTACGCTCACGCAATTGGCCACTATTCATTTGATAAAATCGGTAATGCCTTGAAAGCCTTTTCTTACGGCTCAACTATTTGTGCTTCTGGTTATTATCACGGAGTTATGGAAGGCTTCCTGACCAAAGTGAGAAATGAGCACGGAGATCTAAAAAAAGAAGTCGTTGATCTCTGTGATGCAAAGAGTGATGACACCCGTTTTATGCAATTTCAGTGTCTGCACGGGATGGGACATGGTCTGACAATGTATTTCAACGGCGATATTATGAAATCCTTGCCTTACTGTGACTCTCTGAAAACTTCCTGGGATATGCAGAGTTGCTACGGTGGTGTTTTCATGGAAAATATTGTCGCCAAAGACACTCCAGGCCACCAATCACTTTATCTCAAAGCTGATCAACCAGAGTATCCGTGCAATATTGTGGCTGAGAATTATAAATTTTCCTGTTACTACCTGATCAGCTCTTGGTTTTTGCAGCTAACAAGCTACGATTACGCTAAAGGTTTCAGTATGTGTGACACTGTCCGAAGTGACTTTGTTTGGGTTTGTTATCAAAGTATGGGTCGAGATATTTCTGGTGCGACACTGCGCAACGCAACCGAATCTGAAAAAGATTGCCGTCTCGGGAAGTCACAATTTTATCAAGACTGCATCGTCGGAGTTGTCAAAGATTTTGCCAACACGACGGCAGGAACTAGCGAACCCGGACATTTCTGTACTTTGGTTGATCAAAATTATAAAAAAACTTGCTACAGTGCCGCCGGTCAAATATTTCACGACCTCTACTCAGATAAATCTAAATTTGACTCTTCTTGTGTAGAATTGACCAAGTCCGAGCCAGAATACAAAAGAAATTGCCTTCAGGAGAGTTGATCACTTCCCAAATTAAGTTATAATTACACTCGTCTTTTAGCTTGCCGGGATGGCGTGATTTGTAGGTAAGCTCGGGCATTAGTGTAATTGGGCGGGCGTGGCGGAATGGTATACGCGATGGACTTAAAATCCATTGGCCTTACGGTCTTGTGAGTTCGAGTCTCACCGCCCGCACCATTATTATAAGGTTCGGCTTTCGCCGCAGGCGAATCGGTGTATTGTCCCTCTCCCGGCACCATTTGAAAAAAATTATGTCCAAAACTCCAACCCATCTACTAAAAAATCTAATCAAACCCAAAGCTTTTGACGCAGGGATTGAAGAGAAAAATCTGCGCGAAGAACTAAAAAATTATTTTGGTACAGAAGTTTTTGTTTTAAATTCTGGGCGAGCCGCGATTTATTTGGCTTTAAAAGCGCTAGGAATCAGTACAGGTGATCAAGTACTGCTTCAGGCTTATACCTGCAACGCTGTCCCTAATCCGATTTTGTGGACTGGAGCAATACCGGTTTATGTGGATATCGAGGAAGACACTCTCAATATGTCTCTAGAGGATTTAAAAAAGAAGATCACCCCAGAGTCAAAGGCAATAATCGTCCAACACACTTTTGGTAACCCGGCAAAGGTGAGAGAAATCCTCAAAATTGCCGAGGAACACAATCTGAAGGTGATCGAAGACTGCGCCCACTCACTGGGTGGGAAATTAGACGGAAAACTACTTGGTACCTTTGGTGATCTCTCGATCATCTCTTTTGGCCGAGAAAAGGTGGTCAGCTCTCTTACTGGAGGAGCTTTGATTGTCAACGACCCTTCCCTAAAGGAAGTCATAGAAAAAGAGTTTGAGACACTCAAAGTACTACCAAAAAATAAAATCTTGCAGGAAATCGGCAATTATTTTTCTTGGAGATTGTTTTTCCGAAGAATTAATGGGAGAGCTTGGGGAGGCAATTTTATTCGGTATCTTTATCAATTTGACCAGATCAACGTGGTCACCAGCCGCAAAGAACTCTCTGGACTTCGTCCCAATTGGTACCCAAGCCGCTTGCCTGATATTTTGGCCAAAATTGCTCTACTTGAGTTTCCCAAAATAGATTCTTACAACGAGCAGAGGGAAAAGGTAGCCAAGGAATATTTTGAAAAAGTTACCAATCCAGATATAAAGCTAATTGGCCCTCACTCAGGGATTTACTTAAGAGTTGTAGGGATTTCTCCAAAAGCGCACAAAATTTTCGAAGAAAATAAAAAAGCCAAGCTAAACTTTGGAAATTGGTACAACAGTGTGATCTATCCCGAAGGGGTCCACTTGGCTCGCTTGGGATACAAATCAGGTAGTTGCCCAGTAGCGGAGAAAACTGCAGTACAAAGTTTCAACCTACCCAATTTCATTGGTATGACTCAAGGACAAACAACTAAAGTAATAGACTTTTTAAACTCTTTCTCTTAAAAAACGAAAAAACATCCGTGGGCAGGCCGGATGCAAATAATCTTTCGCGAAAATTTATTCTTCTCTTAGCTCGTGTCCGTGCACAATCAGTGCGTAGATTACTAAGATATCAACAACAATAATGAGAATAGACCAGAAAGGATAGACGTTCAGGAAGGCCATATTCGCCAATGCTGAGGTCATTGCTATCACAACACCGATAAATCTGCCCCAAACTTTACCGTTTAAAACGGCAACTCCGGCAAAAATTATCAAGGCACCGAGGGCGAGATGCACCCATCCCCAAGTAGTGATATCAAATACCAGCAGGTTCTGTGGGGCGACGACGAAAAACTCTTTCTTAAAGATTGCCGTAAGTCCAGAAAGGGCTTGAAAACTTCCGACCAGAATCATCAAAAAACCCGCAAAAGCAGCCCATCCGGCCCAACCTGTCACTTCTGAATTATTTTGGCTCATAATTACACCCCCTTTCAAAACTCTAAGTAGATAATAGTAAATAAATTAGCTATTTGTAAATACCATAAAACATTACTAT
>DATIHF010000054.1:0-4674 GCA_035480955.1 Saccharimonadales bacterium (SeqCode)
GACGCGCCCTTTGTCTGATCTCCCCTTAGTTTATCTCAACCTTTGCCCGTGGATGTGCTTCTTTGGTGTAGTAAACTGTTGTTCTCTCAGCATGACCAAGTAGTGACTGAACCTCTTTAACAGGTGCACCACCATTTATCAGGTGAGCTGCAAAAGATTGTCGCAGAGTTCGAGGTGAAATATCTTCAGCGAGACCCGCAGCTCTCACGAGGTTTTTTAAAACTAACCAAAAGCCTTGTCGTGTCATTCGTTCCCCAGAAAGATTTAGAAATAAGGCTTTTCCCCGTTTATCTTGACTCTTTTTTGCAAAGAATGGACGAGAGTTCTCGATATAGGCCAATACTGCAGCACAAGCCTGGTCGTGAACCGGGATACGTCGATTTCGGTCATACTTACCATCACAAAGCAGATACCCTTCGTGAGTATGTATATCCTGCAAATTCAAGGAAACAAGTTCATTTGAGGTAAGTCCACTTGCGTAAGCCAATTCAACCATGGCTCTGTTTCTGATCTCAAGCGGTGAATTACCCTTCTGCGTTTGCTCAATCAACGAATTGATTTCTTGCTCCGAAAGGAACTTGGGTTTGGCCCTGTTTCTTGGTGGTGTTTCAACCCCTTCTAGCACAGCTCTGCCGATGATCCCTTCTCCTGCCAAGTAGGAAAAGAAGGATTTTATCGCCGAGACTTTTCTGCTGACCGAATTTTCAGTGAGTTCACGCCTACGAAGATGTGTTTTATAGTCGTCAACGTCTTGAGCACTTACCTCAGCCCAGTCAGTCGGTTCGAAACCGGAAGAGCTTAAGAAATCATCAAATTGATTTAGGTCCATTTTGTAAGCAGAGGCGGTATTCTGGGAGCGACCTTGTTCCAAAACAAGAGACTCCAAGAATGACTTGATGAAATGATCCACTGGAACCCTCCCTAGATCTCTCAAATTTCCGACAGGGACAAGATAAACTTTTAGCCAAGTGCGGTCAAGCCCCTTTTCGAGCCAGTCAAGATGAGGTAGAATCCTTACCGCTATGTCGAAACTTGTTTTAGTTGATGGGCATGCCCTCTTTCACCGCGCTTTTCACGCTATGCCGCCTTTGACAACTTCAAAAGGGGAGCTGGTCAACGCGGTCTTTGGTTTTACGTCAATGCTTTTGCGAGTCTTGGCTGACATCAAGCCCGAATACGCGGTAGTGGCTTTTGATACGAAAGCGCCAACTTTCCGCCACACTCAGTATACTGCCTATAAAGCCCACCGCATTGCTGCGCCAGAGGAGATGCACCAGCAGTTGCCGCGGGTCAAAGAAGTAGTCTCCGCGCTCAATATTCCTATTTTCGTGCTTGAAGGCTACGAAGCCGACGATATAATAGGTACCTTAGCCTCACAGGCGGCTGGCCAAGAGGTCTACATCGTGACTGGCGACCGCGACGCGCTCCAGCTGGTTAACTCTCACATTAAAACTTACATGCCTGGTAAAAGTCTCTCGGACATTATTGTTTACGATGGTAAGAAATTTGAAGAAAAGTATGGCTTTAGCCCAAAACAACTAATTGATTTCAAAGCTTTGGTTGGAGATTCTTCGGATAATATTCCCGGAGTAGAGGGGATTGGGGAAGTTTCGGCCACAAAACTAATTAAAGAGTTTGGTAGTGTTGAGGAAATTTACCAAAATCTGGACAAAATTCCGGAAAAACTTTCTAAAAAGCTCGCCGAGGGGAGCGAAAGTGCGAAAATGAGTAAAGAGCTCGCGACTATCGATACCGCTGCTCCGATTCGCCTGGATCTCAACAAATGTATCCTCGCTGACTATGATCATCAAAAAGCGATCAATCTTTTTGAAGAACTAGAATTCAAAAGCCTGATCAAACGCTTGCCCAATGTCGGCAAACTCACCCAAAAGCAGACTGCGGCTGAGGGTCAAGAGGAGCTTTTTACCAACGAAGAGCAAGTTGAGCCAGTGAAGCAGGAAACTACTCAATTGGATAAAGTTTTGCGTGAGATGGAGACCCATGGAGTTTTAATCGATAAAAATTACCTCTCTTCACTGGCAAAAGAAATTGACAGCGAAATTGCCAAACACGAAAAAGCAATTTATAAAGCTGTCGGCCATGAATTTAATCTTAATTCTCCCAAACAGCTCTCCGGGGTTCTCTTTGGTGAGTTGGGCTTGACCCCACTCAAAAAAGGCAAAGACCATGCTAGTACTGACGAAGAAACTCTGACTGAGCTAGTTGGCTCTCATGACGCCATTGAACTGCTTTTGAAGTATCGTGAACTTTTCAAACTCAAATCCACCTATGTTGACACACTGCCGTTGCTCCTCGACAAAGACAATCGTATCCACACTCATTATCATTCTGATGCGACCAAGACCGGCCGACTCTCCAGCAAAGATCCCAATCTACAAAATATTCCGGTCAAAGGAGAGTGGGGCAGCAAAGTTCGCGAAGCTTTTATTGCGCCTAAAGGCGCGAAACTAATTAGCTCTGACTACAACCAGATCGAACTGCGGGTCATGGCCCATCTTTCACAGGACAAAAACCTCTTGGAAATTTTTAAAAGAGGTGAGGACATTCACACCCGTACGGCGGCGGAGATTTTGGATAAAGATCCATCGGCGGTGACTAAAGATGATCGACGAATCGCTAAGATGGTTAACTTCGGAATAATGTACGGGATTTCTCCTTTTGGACTCTCACGGCAGCTGAAAATCGATCGTGACAGCGCTAAAGTGATAATTGATAAATATTTTGAAGAATTTTCTGGAGTCAAAATTTGGCTCGACAATACTTTGACTGAAGCTTACGCCAAAGGTTATGTTGAAACATTAGGTGGCTTTCGCCGTTATTTAATTGAACTCAAACAAGGCAATTATCGCGTCCGCGCGGCCGGTGAAAGACAAGCCATCAATGCACCAGTGCAGGGGACAGCGGCTGATATCATCAAAGCCTCAATGATCAAACTTAATAATCAACTAAACAAAAATCATCAAACCAAGATGATCTTGCAAGTCCACGACGAACTAGTCTTTGAAGTACCTGATAGCGAGGTTGAAAGTATCCAACCAGTGATCAAAGACTTAATGGAGAAAACCTTCAAACTCTCCGTTCCGGTCACAGTCGAAATGAAGATTGGCCAAAACTGGGGCCAAATGAAACCTACCTAAGAAAATGACGGTGGCGATAGAGTCGCCAGACAATAAATCCAAACAAAGCAAAATTTCCCAATATCAAACTAGTAGCTGCAATTCCTTGGACTAAAGTAACTGGAGCCTTTTCCTCAGGTTCTGCTACTTTTATTACCACTGCGCTTTTGGTCGCTAAGTTGGTGGCGATATATGCTGAAACAGTTGCCGCTGGAGTTGCAACAGGAGTTTCTACAACTGGCACTGGTGTGTCGGTGATAGTTACAGCCGGTGGTGGAGGAGGTGGGGTGATTTTCTTTTTCACTGCTGGCGGTGGAGGCGGGGGTGGAGGCGCGATTGAAGCACCGCATTGATTAGTGAGTGTGGACGCCGAACCGTTAGCAAAATCAGTGACCCAATACCATTTCCCACTACCATTGACGCGACCGATCCCAATCCTAGTGTAAGGCCCAAGCATGTTGGCATTGTGGCCCGAGGAATTTTTCCAAGCATTAAAGGCAACACTAGCTGCAGAGCTAGCAGTCGTGTAGTAAATATTTTCCGCTCGTGATCCAGTTGCTACCCCAAAATCAGCTAGTCTTTGCGACATACCACGTCCTTGCGAGTCGACATGATCACTGGGGAAATAATTTTTCGCAGCCATATCCCCGGCAAACCAACAGGCAGAATTGGTAAGACTCTGATCCTCAACCAAAGTCCCTAAACCATTTTGTGCTCTGTAACTATTAATCAAAGAAAGAAAACCAGTGGAGTCTGCAAAAGCGGAGACAGCGAAGTTCCCCAAACAGATATAGGTTAGAAACACAAAAGAGAGGAGTAGAAGAGGCAGGCGAGAAAAATATCTCACGCGAAATCATTATGGGAAAAAAGTAGCGAATAGTCAACTTGACAAGACAATCTAGGAGTAACCCATAGTTCTTGACTTTTCAACCCAAATATGTTAGAGTAATTTGAAATTCCCACCTCAAATCGAGGCGTGACACCATCAAGTGTTGCGAGACTTCTCAGGCCTGGCCCAACGCCAGATGACTTGAGTAGTTAAGGGAACAGGAGGTCCACATGGAAGACGTCAGAACAGCTGCTGCACGCAGGTGTTCGGAAGCTCTCGTCAGACAGAGCCGGAACTTCCGGTCTCTCCTCGACGGGAGTGGGCGAGGACTGCTTTCAGACCTGGTCCTGAGGCTTTCGCGGTCAAACGCGGAGCTTCGTGCCGTCCTCCCCGAAGAGCAGGAAGCCCTCGATGATGTGCGTGCTCATCTCGCATTTGAAGGCGGAGAACAGGAAATGCGCTTACTCCTAAGCGCGCTCCTCGACTACGTCGAACGAGGCAATCCTGTTGAGGAACCCATCACTTCGTCGTAAGACGCAAGTGGTGAGGGATCGCTGACTCTGACAAAGTCACCGATTGGTTCCACCGACATTTTGGTTCTCACGAACTGGAATGCTCGGTCACCCCTCACTCAAGCCAATCTCTAGCAGGTTATCTTGAGAGGAGGAACGACTCAGAAATGGGTCGTTTTTCTTTTTTGTTACAATA
>DATIHF010000055.1:0-13924 GCA_035480955.1 Saccharimonadales bacterium (SeqCode)
CAACCAATCAGATAGCTCTTCACGAAATTCTTTGTAGGCCATCATTTGTTTGGTACCTTCAAAGATTAGGTCAGAAATCTCACTAATGGTTTTTTCTTCGGTGATAACTTTTAGTTCCAACTCGGAATCGGAATTTAACTGGTTAATTTTGGCGACTAGACCAGTTTCCAATGGTTTTTTGTTGTACTCGCTTCGATTGGAGAGTCTGTCTTTAATCGAGGGGAAAAGTTCGTTTGGCTTGGGAGACCCTTTTTTTAGAGTAAAAGTTGCCACCAAGTTTTGATCAGAGGTGGGGAATTCGGATTTCTCAACACTAAAACCTAGATGCCCAGCGGCAATTTCGAGATTCGTGATGAGAGTCCCAAGACTTAAGAAAGCCTGTCTTTTTGTAGGATCGGAGATTGGTAAAGCCCTTTCTGGATCAACAAAAACATGAATTTTATTACCCTCGATTTTAAATTTCCAAGGTTGAGTATTGTGGGTCGAGGGAGCCATGATCGCGTAATTCAAAAGAAATTTAATCTGCTCTTCTTCTGAACCAGCGCTAGGAAATTCTTTTTCATCAGTGTCCCAAATCATGTAAGCTTCTTTTTTTACCTCGGTTGAGAGATTTTTTATATAATCAACAAATTCTTGGGTTTCTTTAGCTCTCTTTTCTCCAGCTTCTTTCGAGTCAAAATTGGCCAGAAGAGCTTTATCATAAGAGATATGAGTTTTGCCGGTTTTGACTTCCTCACCCAAAGCAACTTTTCGTGCAACATAGGCAAGAGCTGGACCACTAGTGAAAGCTGAGGTTGCTGGTTGTGGCCAAGAAACTAGAGTTTTCCCCACCTCCATAAGAGACTGCTGCATTCTTGGAGAAATATTTTCTGGGCCGACTATGTTTGTTGCCAATAAAACTCTTTCTTTGATTCCAAGCTCCATGGACTCCCCAAAATTAATATTTTTGGCGATTGTTTTGATATCCATTTCGGGCAGAGTGTTGAAAGGAGGAGCATTGGGGTTCAAATCGAAGCGATCCACGTCGATTATTACGTTGTCGCCGTTATCAGTTGCCATGATTACTGGTTTTTTAGCAGCTCGAGCGGCCAAACGAATGAAAATTTTCAACTTTAGGTTGTCCATCTCATCAATCAAAATGTCAGGTACCGGGTCACCTAAAATAAATTCCTCTAAATTCTCCTCATTCAATCCAGAGGGAAACAAAATTAAATTAGCATAGGGATTGAGCTCATAAATTTGTTTTGCCGCAATGAAAGTTTTATTTTCCCCGAGGTTTTTTAGCCCTGCCCTGATCCGATTTAAATTTGAACCGTCAAGAATATCTGGATCAGCGATTTTCATGGTTTCGGCCCCACCAGTGTAGGCGAGAGCAAGAGCAATACTATTTCCAACACTTAGCCCACCAATTCCGATCACGGTTTTGCGAAATTTTTGCTGCTCTTCTGGGGTATTAATTTCTTTATTTCTGGCTGTTCTGAGATCGTAAAAATCATCATGGTCGAGAATTTTTAGCAAATGCTTTGACCAAGGATAAAATACCCACATTCCTGGTTTTATTTGACTAGAAATATTGGCGATTTTCCTAATGGAGCCAAGCTCCTCCGACATGTTTTGGTAATAATCAATTACCTCAACAGAAGCGTCTTTTTTTAGCGTTTCCAGCCCACGCGAGCCTTCTTCTAAAAATTGTGGTTTTGGTTCAGAGATGGTTTTTATACCCATTTGTGTTTGGCTTTGATTTTAAATTGTTCATCACCAAAGGGGAAGGTCTTTATTTTTGGCGTCGCTTTTTTTGGTCCCAACTCTTTATGAAGTTTATTAAACTCCGAGTTCAGTTCTTTCAAATTTTTAATGAGTGACTCAAGGATTAGTTTTTCTGCCTTTTTATCGACCTCTACACTTGGTTGGAGCTCAATATGAATTATTAATTTTTGATTGTGCCGTCGGTCGGTTTCGGTTTTCATTGTAAATTTTCCACTAACCAGATTATTCACACTAGAGTCTTCAAGCCCGGCTTTAATATGCTCAGGAAAGATACCTAGACCGTAAAAATTTACCATGAAATTGCTTCGACCAAACAAGTAAAGAAAGGGAAGCTGCCAATTAAATTCCTTGGCATCGTATTTGTTTAATTCTTTGACAACAGTTGTTCCCGTGCTTTCGATGGCGGATTGGACTTGGTTGTAGGATAAAATATCCCCATTGTCGTGAATATTGTAGCGGATCAGCGGAATCCCCGAATCAGCAGTAAAAACTAATTCATTGCCGACCTTTTCAAAAAATTTTTGCGTGGGATCGTATTGTACCAATGTGGGTTGTCGATTATCACCAAAAAAATCTTTTACTTTGCCCTTTTTTATTAGAACTCTTCTCAAAAGTATTGATAGGGGAGTTTCCATACCCATAATGGCGGCATCGGCGGTTCCATAAATATTAGTGGAAGATTTAAGAGGATTTGTAGAGCCAATTTTTTTCAAAATATAGTCTCGCCACTGTTCACTAAAACCTTCGGCGGCAAACATGAGTTTAAGATTCAGCTTTGACCAATCCAAACCATGGGAAGACCCAGAATCAATGATGTCTTTGACAAAAGGAGGGTAGCCAATAATCAAGACTTGATCAAAATCTTCATGCATTTGTTTGATCAGATTGATCAACAAATCTTTCTCCAACCCAGGCGTAATTACCAAAATAGGATAGCCTTTTTTGGAAACCATCTCGGTTACCGAGGTCATGAAGGTCCCGGCAATCCAAGTACCCATACCAAAACTCACAACATAAAGAGTGGATTTTCGATCCATGTCAAACATGTACTTGTAGAAAAGCTCGACAAACGCTGCTCCCTCAACCTCTTGAGACTCGCCTCTTGGCCACAAAAAAGGTTTTCCCGTTGAGCCAGAAGAGCTTGATAGCGTGTAGAGATTTTTTAAATCCCCATCCCAAGCCATAGACTTAAGCGGGTAAGCACGTAAATAGTTATCTTTTTCTACTAAAGGGAGCGTTTGAAAATCTTCGTAGGTTTTTATTTTCTCGGGATCAATCTTATTTTTTCTCAAAAAATCTTTGTAGGCGGGGATTTTTTGAGAAGCTTTCGCAAAAAGTTCAAGCACAAATTTCTGACCCCGACGTTGCCACTCTGCGGTGTCAATATTTTGGTAACTCTCGAGCGTTTTTTCTACACTAGAATCGAAAAAATCAGATTCTTTCATAAAGTTAATTTTATCTTATACGGCTCTGTATTGTATACTTATTATAAGTCCTTAGAAAAATTTGATGAATTTAGACAACAAAAAAATACTTGTTTTGGGCGGGACAGGCTTGATTGGTGAAGAAATAGTTTCAAGATTACCCAAAAACAATCAAATCACCATAGTTTCTCTTGGATCAACTGCCGATAAAGAGAGTTTTACCAAACTTTCCAAAGCTTTCCCTAATCTTAAACATATTACAGGCAATATTTTTTTGCCCACGAAATACAAAGATAAAACCTTCAATGAATTGCTTGATGCAGACGCTTTTTTGGAAGAATATATCAATTTACTCTACATTAAGCCCAACCATAAAGAGCTTTTTCTGAACGAAGTCATAGTGCAAACCCAACCAGATGTAATAATTGACTCGATCAACTCAGCCACTGTATTGAGCTACACCAAAAATGTTTCCCTGATCAAAGATTATCTAAACGGAAAAATCGTCAAACTTGAAACTTTATTGGCGACTTTATCAATCCCCCGACTGATCAGCTATTTTGATTGTTTATATAAATCTTTGAAAGAAAATCCCAACGTGGAAATATTTCTGAAAATCGGAACCACGGGTACTGGGGGAATGGGCTTTAATATTCCCTACACTCATGGAGAAGAAAGACCCTCCCACCAACTTCTGGAAAAAGCAGCTATTTCCGGCGCTTATACCAACCTATTATTCCTCCTTTCTGAAACTTTTGGGATGCCGTCTGTTAAAGAAGTCAAACCCGCAGCCCTAGTGGGCTATAAAAAAATTGATTATGACAATATTTTGCTGGGTAGAAATGGCTCAAATCTGAAAGTTTACGAATTTAATAAATCCAAAAGAATTAACCTTAAAGAGCTGCGCCGGCTCAATTTTGATGATTTGAAACTCAACGGTGTGCAAGAGGAATTCAAGGCGGTTTTTATCGATACCGGGGAAAACGGGCAATTTTCGCTCGAAGAATTCAGAACGATCGCCAACGAAAAACAAATGGGTTTTATCACAAAAGAAGAGATTGCGGATATTGTTTGGAAAGAACTAAAGGGCGAGGAAACCAACAAAAACATGATCGCCAATTTCAAAAATAGCGTTTTGGGCCCAACTAAAAAAGCGCAAACTGTGAAAAGTGAAGCAATCAAAGAAATGGAAGAGCTGGTGGAAAAGAAAAAAACACCCAGTTTAGCTTTTGAAGTGCTCGGGCCACCCAGACTTTCAAAATTGATTTTCGAGGCTTATTTGATCAAAGATAAAACTGACTTCGATACTGAGAAATTTGCTAACCTTAGTTTTGTAGAAAGTCTGGATCCAGACAAAATTTCCCTAATTATCTCAACTGGAATTCCAATTTACCTGCCAGATGGTACGTTGATCGTTGGAAGAAAACCTCCCGTGCCTTCGTATGATAACGAGATAACTGAAGAAAATATTGAAAACTGGTCCTACCACGGCTGGGTTGACCTGCGCGAGAAAAATTTGGACCACTGGAAAGAAAGAATCGAGAAAATTAAACAAGAAAAAGGTAGTTTGGAAATTGGCGACATAGTCGCTTGGATTTTCGAGCACGAAGATAAAGGCTTCCGCGAGTAACTTACAACCTATAGTATTTGACTTTTCCCTTCAAATCTGTTAAAATTACACCATAAAACTGTTGTACTGGAGGTACAGTGAGCCGAACTATTCGTGTGGGTGTTCTCAGGACGGATCTCACGATCCAAAGCCAGGAGCAGTGGTGTCATTTGTTCCCAGACGACGACCTCGTGTTCGTCCCCATCTTCCCCAAGTCGCCAGACGATTTGGTGGAGATGAAGGACAGTAAGCAGCTGGACTACATCCACTTGCGACCCATGACACTCGTTGACAAGGTGCTTGAGGAGAAGACACTTCCCTTGGTTATGCCGTGGGAAAACGGTCAACTGATGCAACTGATTGCGACACACCTCAGTGTCGAGCGATTCGATCCAAAGAGCTGAATCGCCGGTTTTTAAGCTGTGGCCTGGAAACCACAGTGGAGTTCCCCGCAATGAACTTCTTTCCACCTTTTTCCTTGAAAATTGATCCCAAAAAGAGTATATTGCTATATTAGTTGCTATGAAAGAACTTCCAATTTTATCCCCTTTTGTCTCTGGTTTTGAAAAAGATTTCCGCAATGAGCATTTCACTGCCGAGGACTATTTAGCTTGGTTTAAAAAAGCTTTTGACAAACAGCTTCTTTCCTATTTATCGGAGAAAAGAGCCGAGGCAGTGGAGATCAATCCAGAAACCGCTGTTTTGGTGGATGAGCTAATCCGCTACTCCAACTCGGGTGGGAAAAGAGTCCGGCCCGCTTTTGTCTATTCTGGTTATGTCGCCAGCGGCGGCAAAGCCAAGGAAGCTGTGCTTTATGCTAGTTTGTCAGTGGAACTTTTGCACATTTTTGCCCTGATTCACGATGACATCATTGATAATTCCGACCTGCGACGCGGCGAGCCCACTACCCACAAAGAATTTGAAACTATCCACCAAAAGAAAAAGTTAAAAGGTAAAAAGGAGAGCTTTGGACTCTCTAGTGCAATTTTGGCCGGAGACCTCGCTCTTAGTTTCGCGGAGGAGATCCTCACCAGTGCCCCTTTCCCACAAGAGCGCATCAGGAGAGCCCGTTACTTCTTTGATCAGATGAAAGTTCAGGTTACTTATGGCCAATATCTTGATGTTCTAGCAGGTTACAAAAAAAATCTGACTGAGGATGAGGTATTACAAATTTTGGAGTACAAGACTGCCAAATACACGGTTGAAAGGCCCTTGCATATCGGCGCTATGCTCGCCGGAGCCGACTATAAAGACATTGAGACTTTCAGTCGTTACGGGATTCCTTTTGGCCAAGCTTTTCAGATGCAAGATGATCTCGTGGGGACTTTTGGCAGTGAACATGTCATCGGTAAACCAGTTGACTCTGATATCAAAGAGGGCAAAAAAACGCTACTTCTCGTTAAAACTTACGAGAGAGCGAGCGCAGCGGAGAGAAAACTTCTTAATAGTGTGGTAGGGAACCAAAAGGCAACTAAAACAGAAATCGCCAAAGTACGCGCGATCATGAAAAGAACCGGTGCTTATGATTATTGTGCAAGACTAGCCCAACAGCTTTTGCTTCAATCCCGAGATGCATTGGTTAACGCCAAACTCTCGCCCGAAGGCAAGGATTTTTTGCTCTCGGCTATTGATTACCTTTCGGACCGCCCACTCTAGTAGTAATTTCCCGTTCATTTTCACCCTTTTTTTCAAACCTCACCCAAACCGTCTCAGTTGGCAGTAGCTCTTTGGCAATTTCGGGCCACTCGATCAAAACTAAAGAATCCGCTCTTTCCAAAACTTCAGAGAGACCGGTTGATCTCACATCTTGTAGACTTTCACAACGATAAAGATCAAAGTGTTCTAGATTTTTGAACCGCGAATCGCTCAATTTATAACTGCGCCAAAAAACAAAAGTCGGCGATAGTGCCCTTCGCTTCAAACCAAGCGAGGCGGCCACTCCTTGGGTAAAAGTGGTTTTCCCACTGCCGAGTTCGCCGGAGAGAGCTACCACGGTTGGTTTTTGGAGATTTGAAACAAACTCTTTAGCAAAATTTTGCGTCTCAACAGAAGATTTGGTTGTCATACAAGTGCTATTTTAGCAGAAAAAATTGATCGTCGGTGATATACTTGTGCTAGTTTTCGGAGGAGATTCTCGAAGGAGGGAATCGTAATGAAGTGGATCGTGCTAGTGGTAGCCCTTTCACTGTCAATCTTCGCGTTTGCCTGCAAAGATGGAAGCAAGACAAAGACAACTGACGGAAACGTGCTCTCGGCAAACACTGGGCCGAAAAACGGCTCTGGGTCAGAAGAGAGTCTCGAGTGTCCGAAATCTTTTGAGTATGACGCGGATACGAAAGAGCGGGCGGCTCTGATAACAGCTTGTCAAAGAGCGGACAATCTGAAAGTTGCGGTGGACTTCACGAAACTCGAAGTTGAGAAGGATTCGGCTCGTAATGCAACAATAAGACTAGTCGGTAACGCGACCGAATGTCCTGTGGACTGTCCATTGGAAGTTGAGATAACCTTAGACGTTTTCAAACAATCCAATGGTAAGTGGCTGGCAACTGCCAACACTTATCTAAATGAAAGTAAAGAAAGCGTCGCGAATAAACAAGCAGCGAAGATCGAGCAGCTAAATGCAGTGGAAATTACTTTTTCGGGTTCGTCACTCAGGATGGAGCAGTACGGACAAATTCGGAAAGACTTTGTTTACTCCAACGTAAACGGTCTCAACGATATTCTGGGAACTTCGTTTAACATAGAAATAAAAGTGAAGAGCCCGACCGACTCAAGAGAGTTCATTTACCAGTCCAACGACTTGACCGGCAAGTTTAATTCATTCGAGGGCTCCTTTGATGAAGGTACCACTGCCAAGATTATCGCCTACCGAGTTGGATTGATCCCGTTGCATGGAGATGATATTTGGGGAGATTGGAAAGAAGTCAACTGAAATGATTTCAGAGCGATGCGCTTTCGGAGCGGTCGCTCTTTTTTTAAGTTTGTCCCAGGGGAAGATTTTTCAAGCGATATTTTTTCAAAACTTTCAAAAGAGGCTCTTTGAAGACAATCGCGATTGCTGAAATTATTAACAATACCCCCGCAAGCTCCAGTAGATAATTTAGAAACCGACCATTTTTTGAGCTGGTCCCTTTGGCAACCGCAACCGCGGCAACGGTCGCGCTTCTCGTTGCTATGCCCAGGGTAGGTAAAGCAGCGCTTTCGCCGAGCTCCTCTTGAGTTGTTGCGCTAGTATTGCCAGTGGTAGATGAAGCTTTTTTCTCAATTGCTAGGGCAGAGCCAACCGCGGTGGGTGGAGCAGGATTTTCTGCCCCAGGAGTGGGGTCGGCGATAAACCACTCCCCTGAGGAGTCTTTCGCGAAACTTTTGCCTTTTTGAGGAGATTTGTAAGAGTATCCCTCGACCACTGAGTCATCTGGTTTCAAAAGACGAACTTGATCAGCACTATCATTTAATTTTGAACTTGCGAAATTCACTACTAAAAAGCCACCGGGATTGATAAAAGTATTGGCTGCTAATACTTGTGGGGTGGATTTTCCAGGCTCGTCATCGACTTTCCAGCCGGAGAGATCTGCAATGGCGGTTCCTTTATTTTTTATTTCGACCCACTCATTACCAGAGGCGGGAGCTGCCATAAACTCATTGAGAATTGGCTGCCCGCCGGCAACTTTTGGAGTTGGGTTTGCTTGAGGAGCGACAGTTGGTTCAGAAGGAGCGGCGACCACGATCTGGTAACTGTCGGAATCAATAGATTTATCACTACTCACCTCCTTGATTCTTATTTTCAAATTGTAATTGCCAACAGGGGCGGTCTGGGTGGTTTTCACCTGGATTTTGCCAGACCAGTTACCGTCAGCATTAGTTGAGAGGGACTGGAAATGATCCCAAGAGACGGTGTCAGAGAGCCAAATCCCACTTGCTGGTTCTAAAGTCAGCCCTTTGGTTAAAGTCGAGTCGATACCCAGACGAGCCTTGATATAGTAGTTGGTGTTTGGGGTGGCATAAAGATCAACTGAGACTTCAAAAGGTTGATTTTGCACAACTTGGGAGGGAGCGGTGACATTGATGTAGCTGGAAGCTGCAGTTGTGGTGGTGAGAGGGTTTAGGAAGAAAAATAAAGACAAAAGAATGGAAAAAACTGTTCGAGCACTAAAAGTTTTCATGAATGAAGGAGCAGAAAAAAACATAACCAGAGAAAATTACTACTTTTTGACTGATGGGTCAATTGGGATTTAAAAGATACAAATAGATCTAAATAATACTTCTTTTGTTTTTAGCGGATGTGCCAGTAGATAGTTTTGGTGCCGTCGCCGTGGTCGATGGTGATTCCCTTACCTTTGCCTGTCCCCGGAAGAACATTAGGACAGCCACTGTCTGAGCCGAGGTAAGCAGTTCCGTCGTGCGCGGCGTGAATTGGGGTGTTCCAACCAGGATAGGGTTGACCTTGAATATCGATCGCCGGGTGCCCTCCGGGTCCATAGAGGCCAGGGATGGCGTTGGCACCGAAAGCCTGAGTGATCTGATAGCTGTCTTCTGGTTTGCCCAGAGTACCATTGTTAATATAAGGGACAGGATTTACTGGAGTTCCTCTCACGAGATAGCCAAAATGCAGATGGGTCCCGGTGGAGCAGCCGGTGTTGCCCTGGAAAGCAATGATCTCACCTCTTTTAACTGGTCCGAGTTTGGTCCCAAGGTTGAAAAGAGCATTTTGGATGATTTGCTGGTCGAGTTTTGATTGGGCGAGGAGTTTTTGATAATTCGCCTCGTTGTTTTTAGTTGCTTCCAAAAGAAGTCCTTGCTGCCTTTTTTGGTTGCCAAGATCGGTGACCTGTTGGTTGAGTTGGGCGTTGAGGGTTTCAGCTTGAGTTTTCTGATCAGAAAGTTTATTTTTCTCTTCCTGCAGAGTTTCTTTCAATTCCTTCAGATCAGTGATCATTTTGACATCCTGATCGTGGATTGCCTCAGAATATTTTTTCAAGAGTAGGAAGTCATTAATACCGTTGGTTTGAAGCATCAGCTCAAAAGTCTGGACCTTGCCTGATTCATAAACCGAGCGAATTCTTTGATTGGTGATATCAGTGTGGTTATTCAAATCATCGCTAGTTTGGGAAACCTGATTTTGAGTGTTGGAAACATCGATCGCCAGTTGAGCAATACGGTTTTGAGTCTCGTCAATTTTGAGTTGGGTGAGCTCTATCTGATCTTCGGCAAAGGCCATCTGGGAGGCAAGGTTCTTTTCTTGATTCTGCGAATCAGAGATTTTTTTCTGCAAGTCAGACTGTTTCTTTAAATTGGAGTTAAGCTGCTGCTGCAGGTCAGAAAAAGTTGAGCCCACTCCACTCTGTTTAGTTGACTCAGACTTCACTAGGGAAGAGGCGGAAAAAGCCAAAAGCAGGATAAAACCAAAAGCTGGAATTAGGAGCAAGGCTTTTTGAAGTTTGAGTAAAAAGGTAAATTTCATCTAAACCTCCAGGTAACGGCGGGTCGCAATCCAAGCGCCAACTGAGCCAATGACAAAGCCAATAAACATCTCACCAAAAAGCAGAAAGATAAAAACCAAAGGATTGGTTGGAAAAAGAGGTATCGGATTAAAGGCTTTTTCGATCAAAGGCGCAATCAGTGGATAAGCAATCGCCAAACTCACAGTTGCCAAAAAAGCACTGATAAAACCATAAGTGACTCCCTCGATGATAAACGGAGTTCGGACATAAGTTTTCGTTGCCCCCACTAGTTTCATAATTTCGATCTCTTCTTTATGCAGGGAAATATTCAGCCCAATCACGATGAGGGTTACCGTAATGGAGGTTAGCAAGAGAAATAGTACCACCGCGAGACCCACCCACCGAACTGTAGTGGTAACTTTCATCAGGGTATCGATGATTTCCTGATAGTAGACTACCTTAGAAACTTGAGATTGATTTTTCAAATTGTTGGCAATATTCCCAAAATCAGCGATTTTGTTGCTCGAGACTTCCAGTGAAGAGGGCAGGATGTCCGCAGTGACAAATTCGGAAAGGATCGGCTCATCTTTGTTCCTCTCTTTATAAATCTTGAGAGCCTCATCTTTTGAGATGTATTTGACTTCCGTGACCGAATGAATCTTTTTCAAATCATCTTTGATGGACTCAACCTGAGAGGTGGTCGTGTCGTCCTTTAAAAACGCAGTGACTTGGGGCCGAGTTTCGTAGTAATGAATGATGACATTAGAGGCAAGAGAGACGAGGTAAAAAATCCCCATAACAAAAAAGGTCAAAAACATGACCAAAATAGCGGCGAGTGCGTTAGAAGGATTTCTACGAATACGTTTGGTTGCGGTTTTAGTGAGTCGATGAATCTGAGCCATCTCTATTAATTATAGCTTAGTTTTCCAATTTGGTTAATTTTTTGCCTCTCCTGCTTTTTCTCTCGCCTCTTCTGGGGAGCCATCTTTCGAGCCTTTTTGCTTGGTGTCTTTGACGATCCGCCCTTTTTGGATCTCAACTCTTCGATGAGCTAAGGAAGAAGTAATATCAAGATTGTGAGTCGCCATGATGATGGTGCTGCCCAAACTATTCAGCTTGGTCAAAATCTGCATTACTTCCCAAGCACTTTGTGGATCGAGATTGCCAGTCGGCTCATCGGCCAAAATGATCTCGGGCCGCATCACCATGGCGCGGGCGATCGCGGTACGCTGCGACTCTCCGCCGGAGAGCTGTCCGGGGAAACTCTGGGCTTTTTCGGACAAATTGACAAGGGCGAGAGACTCCATGACCGAGTCGTGAATCTCATTGTCGGGTAAATTGAGGACTTCTAGTGGAAAAGAAACATTTTCAAAAACAGTGCGCTGAGGAAGGAGTTTAAAATCTTGAAAGACTGTACCGACCTTTCTCCTCAGCGTCGGCACACTAGAGTCTGGCAGTGAGGAAACGTCCCATTCGTCGACCAAGACTTTGCCAGTGGTGGGGACCTCCTCTCGAATGATCAATTTTAACAACGTGGATTTCCCTGCCCCAGAATGGCCAATCAGGAAAACAAACTCACTGTCGGGAATATCTAGGGTAAGATTTTCCAAAGCATAAGAGGAGTTATTGTATTTTTTGGACACACTGGAAAATTTGATCATGATGACTAGGATAACTTCGGAGGCTTTTACGATAGCAAAAAAGCAAGCCAAAAGCAAGATCTAATGATTTAAAGTCAAGGCTTTTCCTGCAATATCAGTTCGAAAAGACTTACCTTCAAAATTGATCAAATCGACTGCTTGGTAAGCCCTTTTCCTTGCATCCTCAAGTTTGGTGCCAGTAGCAGTTACAGAAAGAACTCTGCCACCAGCTGTTAACAACTTTCCATTCTCCGACTTAGTTCCTGACTGAAATACAACGACTCCTTCTAACTTTTCTGCCTTTTCAACACCAGTAATTTCTTTGCCACTACTGTAATCACCAGGGTAGCCTTTCGAAGCGAGTACCACACAAACTGCAAAACCTCTTTTCCAAGATAATTTGATGCTTTTCAACTCACCTGTCGTACAAGAATAAAGCAAGTCAAACAAGTCATAATTAAGAATTCTCATGTAAGACTGAGCTTCAGGATCGCCAAAGCGAGCATTGAACTCCAAAACTTTAGGACCCTCAGGAGTAATCATTAATCCGGGGAATAGACAACCCTGGAAAAAATTTGTCTCTTTTTTCAAGGCGGCTAGAGTTGGTTCGACAATTTGCGAATTTATTTCGTTGACCAACTTTTTAGCCATCCAAGGGACAGGAGCGAAAGTTCCCATTCCCCCAGTATTAGGTCCCTTGCCACCATCATAAATTTGCTTATGGTCCTGAGCTGTTGGAAAAAGTAAAAAGTTTTTACCGGAGGCGATTGCATGAATTGAAATTTCCTGACCTACCAGAAAATCCTCGATCACAACTTTGTCTCCAGCCGAGCCAAATATTTTTTTAACCAAAATATCTCTGACAGCTTTTTTGGCCTCAGCCAAAGTTTGGCAAATCAGAACACCTTTACCCAAGGCTAAGCCGGAAGCTTTAACAACAACCGGAAACTGCACGGTTTTTAAGTATTCATTCGCCGTCTTCTCGTTTGAAAAAACTTTAAAGTTTGCAGTTGGAATTGAATAATTTTTCATGAAACTTTTGGCAAAAGCTTTGGACCACTCTATTTTGGCAGCGTTTATTGTGGGGCCGAAAATTTTAAGGTTGTTTTTTGAAAAAAGATCAACTATGCCTTGGACAAGGGGCTCGTCAGGACCAACGATCGTTAGATCAATCTGATTGCTTAGGGCGAACTTTAGTAAACTTTTGGTTTTATTGGTTGCTATAGTGATGTTTTCAGCGATTTGGGCAGTTCCGGGGTTGCCAGGAGCACAAAAAAGTTTTGCAACTTTTGGCGACTGGGCAATTTTCCAGGCCAGAGCGTGTTCTCGTGCTCCGGAGCCAACTATTAAGACTTTTTTTGAAGACATTTAGATTCTTAGCTCGGCTTCAACTAACTCGTCCAATTTGCCGTCGAGTACCCCCTCAGCGTCGGAGGTTTCGTAGTTACTGCGGAGATCTTTGACCATTTTGTAGGGGTGGAGGACATAAGAGCGGATTTGCGTGCCCCAAGAGGCAGTTTTTTGCCAATCTTTGAGATTTTTTTCAACAGAGAGTCTTTTTTCTTCTTCAATTTGGAAAAGTTTGGCCTTCAAAATCTTTAACGCGTTTTCTTTGTTTTGAAACTGGGAGCGTTCTGACTGCATTGCTACCACTATTCCCGTCGGCAAATGTTTCACTCTCACGGCCGTCGAAACTTTCTGAACGTTTTGCCCTCCGGGGCCACTGGAACGAAAAGTGTCCCACTCCAGGTCAGAATCTTTCAGATCGACTGCGGTTGGACTATCAATCACTGGTAGGACTTCAACTAGAGCAAAAGAAGTTTGGCGCAGATTGTCAGCGTTGAAAGGTGAGAGTCTTACTAAACGATGGGTCCCGGATTCTTTTTTGAGTAAACCATAGGCAAAAGAGCCCTCGACCTGAATAGTTGCGGATTTGATTCCTGCCTCTTCTCCTTTAGTTTCGTCAACCAAAGTCACTTTCCATTTTTTGATCTCTCCAAAACGCTCATACATCCGCAGAAGCATGATCGCCCAGTCCATCGC